>JAGQSN010000035.1:18509-18802 GCA_020439555.1 Acidimicrobiales bacterium
TCCGTTAGAAGATCCGTTAGAAGTCAGGCCTCGTCGGAGCGGGTGTGGTCGGCCCTCTCGGCACCTCGGTCGGCGGGGAGCTTCGAGGCCTTCCGCCGCCGCGCGGGGCCTTGGGGCTCCTGGTTCTCGGGCCTGGCGTAGAACTCGCGCTCGTCTTCTCGGGTCATCGTCATCTTGCTCATCCGGGCTTCACGTGCCATCGACCAATATCGCGCATGAATGGAAGGATTGTTCCTTTTCTGCTTGCTAGGGCAGTAGCCTGGCGTCGTGGACTTCGTCCGACCGATCGAGGC
>JAGQSN010000368.1 GCA_020439555.1 Acidimicrobiales bacterium
TGAACCGGAAGTCGACCGGCCCGACCAGCAACCGCTCCCCCGGCTCGGACAACCTGCCCAGGTCCGCCACCAACTCGTTCGCGGCGGCCGCAGCCTCGGGTGAGCCGTAGTAGAAGTTCCGGCCGTCGTGGTGGACCGGGTAACCGAACATGTCGACAGGAACGACACCGCGAGGGCAAGAGCAAGGACTGATCGACGGCGACGTTCACTTCGGAACCTCCGAAATGGTCGCAACTGCCTCATCACCGGAAACGCTGATCACTGCGGATTCCGTCACGGTGACTTGACCGGGGTTGCGGCCGGTATTCGGAACCGGGAGCCACCGATCACCGGTCCAGACGCGGCGCTCGGTGCTTTCACCTTGCTGTTTGGTTGCGACGAGGGTTCTTCGGTCCCCGGCGACCTGGATGTTCCAGTCCGGTCCGAGGCCGGGACCCCCAAGCCTCCTCGACCTGATCGCGTCACCTCGGCGGGTCAGCTCGTACACCGCGACGTCGTCGGTTGTGACGTACACGGCCACGCCATCAGCTGTGCACCCGGCGACCCCTTCGATTCCGCCCTGCCCCCAAGGGAGCCCTGCGGTCACGTCGGTTCCGGCGTCCGCCTCCGTCGCCCGGATCCGGGTGATCGGCTCCATCGACCCCGGCGAGTCCTTGCTCGTGGGCAAGAGTTCGACCAGGCCGCCGCCGGAACCGCAACGCGCGACGGACGCCGGCAGCGCCCGTCCCTTGGTCACGCTTCCATCTGAGAGGTGCACGAGCGTCGCGCCGTTGTCGAGGAGCAGCGTGTCGCCGACCAGCGGACCCGGTGCGAACTCGTCGGTAGGAATGGACCTTGCGACGACCGTCAGCTTCTCGGCTTCCAGATCGAGACGCAGGACGGTCTGCGCGAGCGTGCCGCAGTCGGCCGCCGTGTCGCCGCCGAGGGTTTCCGTATCGAGGTTCGGGCAGTCGAAGCCCGCCACGATCAGGTTGCCGTTGTGCCAGAAGAGGTAGGGGTCGATGAGAGGGACGCCTGGCACTCTGAATTCCCGACCTCCCGCCGTCACCCGCGTCGAGGCTGGGTTCCCCGACAGACCATCTACGAGGATCGCCCAGTCACCGCTCGCCGTCAGGGCGAGACCCAGTGTCGAACGAGCAGTTGCACTCGGTTTGGTGCAGCGGCGGTAGAGCTCGAACCAGGGGGCGCCGTCGCGGTTGCCGTAGGCGCCTACTTTGCAGAACTTCTCCTGGACGACCTTGTTCGGGGCGTCCGAACCGGCGTCCAGCGAGGCGTTCGGTTCGGCCCAGTTCGTCCAGACGTTGGAGAGGATCAACCAGTCCGCCGAGGCGACCTCGTCCGCGAGACCCGAATCGGGCGCGTTGGCTATGCCGGGGTCCATCTCGATGTAGCGGGTTGCCGGAACGAGGTCCGGGAACAGGAAGTAGAAGAACGCGTCCGAATACGGCGTGAACCGGAAGTCGACCGGCCCGACGAGCAACCGCTCCCCCGGTTTGGACAACCTGCCGAGGTCCGCGACCAGCTCGTTCGCTGCGGCCGCCGCTTCGGGTGAGCCGTAGTAGAAGTTCCGGCCGTCGTGGTGGACCGGGTA
>JAGQSN010000369.1 GCA_020439555.1 Acidimicrobiales bacterium
TCGACCACGAACAGCAGGGTGTCGCCGTCGCAGTCGTAGTAGGCGGCGCGAAGGAACTGTCGGTCGCCGGACGTGTCGCCCTTGCGCCATTCCTCCTGGCGCGAACGGCTCCAGAACACGGTTCGGCCCTCTTCGAGGGTGCGACGAAGTGTGGTCTCGTTGCACCACGCCATCATCAGGACATCGCCAGTGCCCTGCTCCTGGACGATCGCGGGCACCAGTCCGTTCGAGTCGTAACGGACGGCGGCGAGGTCCTCGTCCCTGACGGCGATGGGGGTGATCTCGGGCATGGAAGTCGATCCTACGAGTGCGCCCGCCGGACCCTGAACCCGGTTGCGATCAGAGGTAGAGGCCCGTCGATCCTTCTTCGAGGCGCTTCGAAGCGACGGCGTGGATGTCACGCTCGCGCAGGATCAGGTAGTCCTTGCCCCGCACGTCGACCTCGTAGCGGTCCTCCGGGTTGAACAGCACCTGGTCGCCGACCTCCATGGAGCGAACGTTCGGCCCGAGCGCGATGACCTCACCCCAGGCGAGTCGCTTGCCGACCTGCGCGGTGGCCGGGATGAGGATCCCACCGGTGCTCTTGCGCTCGCCGTCGGCTTCGAGATCCACCAGGATCCGGTCGTTGAGCATCTTGACTGGCAACTTGTCGGTCCGCGATCCGGCGAACGTCCGGTTCGCCGCCGTGCCTTCGGGGGAAGTGGCGGTCTCTGCGCCCGCGGCGGGGGCTTCTCCCACCGGGTCGCCGGTCGATGTCGGGTCTGTGAGAGCGGCGGCGTCGGTCACCTTCTCGACGGTACCGGCCTTCGGATGTCCCGCCACAACGGGGCCACCGGTGGTCATGTCGAGACGGGGCGGACCGTGATCCCGGCCGCAGCCATGACCGCCTTCGCCTCTGCGACGGTGTGTTCGCCGAAGTGGAAGATCGACGCTGCGAGAACCGCGTCGGCGCCTCCCTCGGTGACCCCGTCCGCGAGGTGTTCGAGGGTGCCGACGCCACCGCTCGCGATCACGGGGATCCCGACGGCGTCGCTGACGGCGCGGGTCAGTTCGAGGTCGAACCCGTCACGTGTTCCGTCCCGGTCCATCGACGTGAGCAGGATCTCCCCCGCCCCTCGCCGTTCAGCCTCGACGGCCCATTCGATCGCGTCGAGTGGTGTCTCGTTGCGTCCGCCGTGGGTGAACACGCCCCATCCCCCGGCGGTCGTGCCGCCGTCGCGGTCGCGACGGCGGGCGTCGATCGCCACCACGGCGCACTGGCTGCCGAACTCCTCAGCGACCTCGGTGATGGTGTCGGGCCGGTTGATGGCCGCCGTGTTCAACGAGACCTTGTCGGCCCCGGCGCGCAGCATGCGGCGCGCGTCGTCGACGGTGCGGATGCCGCCGCCGACGGTCAACGGTATGAAGACCTGCTCGGCGGTGTGGGCGACGACGTCGACCATCGTGTCCCGGTCGTCGCTGCTGGCGGTGATGTCCAGGAAGACGATCTCGTCGGCGCCCTCGGCGTCGTAGCGGGCCGCCAACTCGACCGGGTCACCGGCGTCGCGCAGGTCGACGAAGTTGACCCCCTTGACGACACGCCCGGCAGTGACGTCGAGGCAGGGGATGATCCGGGCTGTGCGCACATGCGGACCGTACCGGCACCCGAGTCCGCCACCCAATCACGAAACTCGAGAGGGGTCAGTTCAGGTAGCCGGGCGTGTCGTGGACGAAATCAGCGACTCTGAACTCGTCGTCGAGGGGCCGGGGCCCACGCTCCACCACGACTCCGTGCTCGGAGAACCGGACACCCGACACGACGTCGGGATAGCCACCTTGGACGAGCAGAAGTTCGATCGCCAGGTCCATGAGAGGACGTTCGGCCTTGACCTCTCGCCCCGTCACGGCCTGTTCCTGGAACGCAGCGATGCGCTCCTCCGGACTCATCGCCTTGAACACGGCGACCATCTCCGCGTGGAAGCGAACGTCGAGACACCAGTCCTCGATGACGAAGAGGCCACCCGGCCGCAACCTGGGAAACAGCACCTCGAAGGAGGTTCGCGTCGGCCCGAGGATGTGAGACGCGTCATCGAAAACGACGTCGATCCGATCATCACCCACGTCCCCCGACACGAGTCGGCTCAGCGTCTCCCGATCGCCCTGGTCGACTCCGTAGTGAGCAGTGAACACGTCTCCCAGTCCACGGCTGTCCACGAACTCGTCGAGCGCCGCGAGGCGGTTGGCCTCGAGTTCGTAGGCGAGGAACCGGCGAGAAGCGGCATCGAGCAGCGCGAGTGCAGAGCTCCCCCCTTCGGCGATGCCCAACTCGACGAAGAAGCCGCCGGAGTGCTCCCTGAGCATCTCCCGGTAGGCGCGTTGTGCGAAACCTGCTTCACGATGAAGAACGAGGTCGACGTCGAGCCGGAGGCGTAATCGCACTCGAAACGCACGCCGTCCACCTAGAACACGTCACCTTCCTCTCGTGCGAACAGGCGCCCGGTACCGAACGACTCCTGCGCTGCACGGAGGTTGTGGTTGATCGGCGAACCCTCCATCGTGCGGACCCTACCGGTCATCACGGCAGCGGGTCTCCGTCCGTGCCGCGTGCTTGAGCCATGATCGCCTCGTGCCATCCACCAAGCTCCTGCTCGTCCGCCACGGTCAGACCGACTGGTCGCGGGAGCTTCGCCACACCGGCCGGACCGACGTTCCGCTGAACGCCGAAGGCGAGGCCCAGGCAAGAACGCTCCAGGACCGCTTGCCCACCTCGGGGGTCGTCGAGACCTGGGCCAGTCCCCTGTCACGCGCCCTCGAAACGGCCCGTCTCGCAGGCTTGACAGTCGACCGGGTCGACCCGGACCTCCAGGAGTGGGACTACGGCTCAGCCGAGGGCAGGACGACGGTCTCGATCCGCGAGCAACGGCCGCGCTGGGACGTCTGGGTGGACGGCGTGCAGGTTCTCGGCGGTGGCGGCGAGTCGATCGATGAGGTTGCCGACCGGGTCGACAGGGTGATCGCCGCAGCGCGCCGGATCGACGGGACGGTCGCGCTCGTCGCGCACGCCCACCTGCTCCGAATCCTGAGCGCCCGCTGGTTGGGACAGCCACCGCAGTTCGGCCGCCACATCCACCTGGATGCCGCGTCTTGGTGTCTCCTCGGATGGCAGAGGGAGGCGCCGGCGATCCTGCACTGGAACGTCACTACCTGACCGCAGGCGCTGGTGACCGAGACAGTCCGAAGGCGGATCTCAGCGGAGCGGCCCGAGACGTTCACCCGTGAGACGACGTGACGGCCACGTGCTGACCGCCGTCGCCACGACGAACGCACCTGCCCCGAGTAGCAGGGCCGTGTTGCGGCGGTCCGTGCGGGCCCGGTCCTTCGCTTCGTCGCAGGCCTTGGCGAAGGATCTGACGGCCTCGGGAGGTGCATCCGGCACGTTTTCGCAGGACTCGAGCCGCCCGCCTGCGATCGGGGCGGTCACGTTGTAGGGGACGACGAGGACCCAGAGGGCCAACCCGACCATCGCGGCGACCGCCGCGGCCACGACGGCGAGGATGAACGAGACCGAACGACGGGAACGACGACGCTCCTCCGCGATCGCGGACTCGCCTGCTCCACTCGTCCCACCCGGTTCGTCGGTCATGGTCACCTGCTCAAGTCGACGACGCTGCCGCCAGAGCGTCGTCGATCGTCAAGGATCCGTCGTAGAGGGCCTTGCCGACGATCGCACCGGCGAGCGGACGACGGTCCTCCCCGAGTCGGACGAGGGAACGTAGATGCGCCGCTCCGCCGACGCCGCCCGACGCGATCACGTCGGTCTCGACGGAGTCGAGCAGTTCGGCGTAGAGGTCGAGGTCAGGTCCGGTACCGGCACCGTCCACGTGGATCTGTGTCACGACGAACGCAGCGAAGCCGGCGTCGTCGAAACGAGCGGCCACCTCGGCGATGTCCTGGCCGCTTCCTTCGACCCAGCCACGAACGGCGACCTCGCGTCCCCGGACATCGAGGCCGAGCACGACCTTGCCGGGATGACGCTGAGCCAACGAGGCGGCCCAGTCGGGGGCGTCCAGCGCGGCAGTACCGACCACGACCCGTGCGACGCCGGCAGCCAGCAGCGCGTCCGCGGCTTCGTCGTCGCGCACGCCCCCACCGGTCTGGATGGGCACACCGACCGCTCCGGCGATGGAAGCGATCACGGGCCGGTTGACCGGCTCACCCGTGCGGGCCGCATCGAGATCGACAACGTGGATCCAGGCGCTTCCGGCATCCGCGAACAGACGGGCCTGGGCCACGGGATCGTCGCCGTAGACGGTCTCCTGGGCGAAGTCACCCTGGTACAGGCGGACGCACTGGCCGCCACGGAGATCGATCGCCGGGTACAGATCCATCCCCCGATCATGGCCGCGCGTCCCGGCTTCGCCCGAACCCGTGACGCAGGAGGTGCGCCGCATCGTCTGGACGGGCAAGTGGCGACCCCGCCGTAGGATCGAGGCCATGACCAAGGTCCTGTCCGCCGTCGCCTGGCCGTACGCCAACGGCCCACGCCACATCGGCCACGTCGCCGGTTTCGGCGTCCCGTCAGACGTGTTCAGCCGGTACATGCGGATGCAGGGCCACGACGTGCTGATGGTGTCGGGCACCGACGAGCACGGCACGCCGATCCTGGTCGCGGCCGACGCTGAGGGGATCTCCCCGAAGGAGCTCGCCGATCGCAATAACCGGATCATCGTGCAGGCCCTGGCCGACCTGGGCCTCGCATACGACCTGTTCACCCGCACCACCACCGTCAACCACCACAAGGTTGCACAGGAACTGTTCAAGGTCGTCCACGCGAACGGCTACATGATCGAAGAGACGGCGATGGGGGCGATCTCGCCGAGCACGGGCCGCACCCTCCCCGACCGCTACATCGAGGGCACCTGCCCGATCTGCGGCTACGACGGCGCCCGTGGCGACCAGTGCGACAACTGCGGTAACCAGCTCGACCCGATCGACCTGATCAACCCGCGCAGCAAGATCAACGGCGAGACCCCCACGTTCGTCGAGACACGCCACTTCTTCCTCGACCTGCCGGCATTGGCGGACGCCCTCAACGAGTGGATCGACGGCCGGGAGGCAACCGGCACCTGGCGACCCAACGTGATCAAGTTCGCGAAGAACATCCTCCAGGACATGAAGCCGCGGGCGATGACCCGCGACATCGACTGGGGAATCGCGGTGCCGCTCGAAGGGTGGGAGGACGACCCGCACAAGAAGCTCTACGTGTGGTTCGACGCGGTGATCGGCTACCTGTCCGCGTCGATCGAATGGGCACGGCGAAGCGGCGACCCCGACGCGTGGCGCCAGTGGTGGAACGACTCGGCCGCCGAGTCGTACTACTTCCAGGGCAAGGACAACATCACCTTCCACGCCCAGATCTGGCCCGCCGA
>JAGQSN010000370.1 GCA_020439555.1 Acidimicrobiales bacterium
TCTTCTGCAAGAGCGCGAAGAACGACTCCATCGCCGCGTTGTCACCGGCCGACGCGACCCGACCCATCGACCCCTGCAGCCCGGCGGCGGCGAGCACAGCCCGGAACGCCCTCGAGCGGAACTGGGACCCGCGGTCGCTGTGAACCACGACCGTCCCGTCAGGTTGACGGCGTGCGATCGCCGAGCGCAACGCGCCGGTGGCGAGCTGGGCGGTCATGCGATCGGCGATCGAGTAGCCGACGATCCGGTTCGAGAACACGTCCTTGATCGCGCAGCAGTAGAGCTTGCCCTCGGCGGTGGGGTGTTCGGTGATGTCGGTCAACCACACCAGATCCGGCGCCTCGGCGGTGAAGTCCCGCTTCACGAGATCGTCGTGGACCGCCGGGCCCGGGCGCTTGCCCGAACGGCCCTTGCGGACCGTGCTCGACCACAGCTTCTGGTCCCGGCACAGCCGCCACACCCGCCGCTCGCCGACCGCCTCGCCGGCGGCCTCGAGCTCATCCGCGAGGAACCGGTACCCGAACTCGGGATCCTCCGCGTGGAGATCGACGAGCTCGTTGGTCAGATACGCGTCGTCGAGATCGCGCTGGCAGACCGGGCTGTTGCGCCACTTGTAGAACGCCTGGCGGCTGAAGCCGAGCACCCCGCAGGTCACCGAGACGGGCACCCCGTCATCGGCCAGGTCCTGGACCAGCGGGAACATCATTTTGGGAGCGCGTCCTTCGCGAAGTACGCCGCCGCGCGGCGCAGGATCTCGTTCTCCTGCTCCAGGCGACGCTTGTCGCGGCGCAGCTGCACCAGCTCGGCCTGCTCCGCCGACGTCTGGCCATCGACGATCCCGTCGTCGATGTCGGCCTGGCGCATCCACCGGCGCACCGACTCGACCGACACGTCGAAGTCAGCCGCGACCTCCGGGATCGTCAACTCACCCCGGCGGGCCACGTTGGCCACATCACGCTTGAACTCCTTCGGGAACTTCTTGGGCATGGCATCCATCCTCTCCTGCGGGCGAAGCCCACACATGGGATGTCAACCAGACCCGCGGCAGACCCGGACGCGACCACACACGACCGCAACCCTCGGCTACCCGTCGATTCTGTCTGGGACTTCGCGATCGCGACGGACGGCACCACGTTCGCTGCTGCGGGGAGCAACGGTGCCGCTTGGTTCGGGGACCTTCGCTTCCTCGCCGACGCATCCATGATCCGCATGGACTCGGGCATCACGTCCTGTGCCTTCCCAACAAAAGGATCAGAAGTGACGTTCGCTGGAGCTGCCGGCCTGTACTTCTGCCAGCCAGTCATCGGCGCGTCATAGCGCTAAGAATCCAACCAGGAAGATCGAAGATCAGCGCGCCCAAGCTCGAACCCGAGCTACGCGGCGGTGGCACTCGGCCGGTGGTGAGCCTCACCTACGGGTGACGCCCGCCGGAACGCACAGCAACGCCACAGGTGCCCGAACCCCCGCACGGACGCAAGTCACCCGGACCTACGCAAAGGGCGAGGTCAAGTTCGACAACCCAACCACCTCACG
This sequence comes from Acidimicrobiales bacterium, assembly GCA_020439555.1. Lineage (GTDB taxonomy): Bacteria > Actinomycetota > Acidimicrobiia > Acidimicrobiales > Iamiaceae > Aquihabitans. Next base: position 1,534 of record JAGQSN010000370.1, read on the forward strand.
GTGGTCAGAACCTGGCGCCGTGCGACGGGGAGCAGCTGGCCCCTGACGGCGCGATGCGCTCTCCGCCTGCCGTGCGTCCAGGTCTGTTCAGTTCCCTGTGCGGCAGGGAGTAGTTCCCTGGGCGTAGGGCCCCCAGTTTCCTGGGGACCCCGCGACCGCGAGGGCGAGGCCGGTCTCGAGGACCGCTCGTCGCGCCCTCGTCACACCCCCGGGCGAACCGACGATGCGACCGTAGCGAAGATCCTCCACGAGCGAGTCACCCGTCGGTGCGGCCAGGACTGGCCGGGCCCTGAGCCCGGCGTGCCGGCGCGCACCGTGAGTCGGGTTCATCGCCACCACGACGTGCCCCGGTTGTGTGACTGTGACCCGTTGACCCGCGAGGTGATCAGCGCCTCCAAGACCGCAGCGGTACGCTACGGACGCGACTGCCCCGGGCCGACCTGGTCCACATCGACGTCAAGGGGATCGGGCGCATCCCCGACGGCAGGTTCGCGCTCGAGCATCGTCGGTTCGCCGGCGTGGAATGCGAAGGTCGACCGTCCCGGGAACGAGCGCTTGCACCGGGGTTGCATCGATGCCCCGGACCATCCGTCGGTGGACGCCGGTCGAGGCGCGTGACCTCGCGTCTCGACCGGCGCCTCGGTTCAAGGGAGGGGGTGCGCTTGGAAGAAGGCCCAGATGAGTTGGGTGGCGTCGATGGTCATCGTGGTCTTGCCGGTGACCGCGCTCAACGCCGCTGACTGCTGGCTTCCTGGCCAGGCATGTCCGCCCCCGTCGGTGCGGAGGAGCTGGATCTCGGCGCCGGCTGGGCACGAGAAGGCGATTTCGGTCGTGTCGTCGGACACTTTCGAATCGCTTGGGGTCGTGGCGCATCCGTTGCGTCCGGCCCAGGCGGCGAGGATGTCCGGGACGGCCTGGTCCATCGAACCGGGTGCGATCGCACCGTTCGCGGAAGGCACCTCACCGAGCGTCTTGCCCGATCCATCGGGCGCTTGCATCTTCGCGGCCATGGGACCCATACCGCCGAGGTACTGGACGAACTGGTCGTCGGTGCCGTGGAAGGCGATGATCGGGACAGGCCGAGTCGGCTGGCAGCCGGGGATGTCGCGGAGCCCGGCGACGGGTGCGATGGCCGCGACCTGGTCGGCGTACTCGCAGGCGATCGTGGAGCTGAGGAAGGCACCGTTGGAGTAGCCGGTGACGAAAACCCGACGGGGGTCGATGCACAGCGTGTGCTCGACGGTGTCGAGGACCTGGCCCACGAACCGGAGGTCGATCGAGTCGAGTCGCGTGTCCCAGTGCACCGGTGAGCCCTGGCCTTGTGGCGACACGGTGATGAAGTGCTCGCGCTCGCCGAGCGCCTCCATCCCGGAGATCTGTCGGTGGAAGGCTGCGCCCTCGGCGTAGCCGTGGAAGTCGACGACCAGCGGCCACGGCGTCATGCCGTCGTAGGCCGTGGGAACGTGTTGGTACCACCACCGGTCGCCCGACGGCGTGGCGACGGTGACCTTAAGGCCACCCGTCGGGTCGACCTCGGTCCCCACCGGGGTGACCGGTGCCGGTGATCCGCATCCCTCGGACTCGGCAGCGACCGTGGTGCCGGGCGCGTCGACCGACGTCCCCGGCGTCGCGTCAGGCGTGCCCGTCGTCGACGCGGAGCAGGCGGCCAGCACGAGGACGGCTGCGATGACAGCGGTCGACATCGGCGTGCGTTCCCGGAAGGACCCTCGGAGGTGTTGCGTTCGAGAACGAGTCATGGCGACCTCCGGGACGGCGACGACCGAACCGTAGCAGATCATCAGCCATGACTGACAATCCGCTCAGACGGATAAAAGAGAAGAGGGCTGAAGTATCCTCGGCGCATGAGCCAGCGGAGCGCGACCCCTTCGACGCCGACGGCGGCGGACCGGTCGTCTCGGAAAAGCGCTGATCCTCGACCTCGTACCGGGCATCCGCGCACGACCGATCCCTCAACTCTCGAAGAGCTTCCGTTCCCGCTTCCCATCGGTTCCATCCTTGGCTTGGCCCGCCTCGCCGAGCATGCCCTCGACGGCATCGGCGTGAGCCTCGCGCAGTACCGCCTCCTCGGCTTCTGCGCGATCGAGCCCCGAACGCCCTCGCAAGTGGCAACGTGGCTCTCCGTACGCCGGCAGAGCGTCACCCGTCAGCTCGACGCCCTGGTCCGATCCGGTGCCCTCGAGCGCAACGTCGACCCGCACGACCGGCGACGCCTGCTCCACGGCATCACCCCGGCCGGTCAGGCGGTGCTCGACCAGGGCCAGGTCGCGGTGGACGAGCACCTCGCGCTGGTGCTGGCAACGATCGATGACCCCGAGCGCGACCTCGTGCACGCGGGGCTCGCAGCAGCCGGACGTGCCCTCGACCGCGCGTGGGAGCTCGTGTCCGATGCGGACGACATCGAAGTCGCTGCTCAACGCCTGGCATGAGCGCCCACCGACGTCTGCCAGGGCAGGGGACGGTCGGAGTCTCTTCGCGCGGCGAGCCGCGGGGCAAACGGCGACAGGCGAGCTCTCGAGGTGCAAGCAAGCTCCGGTCTGGCATCGACACCCCCTGGACCTCCTCGTGACCTGACCGGCCAGAGCGCCGAAGCGGTGCACGACTCCGGACCCAGGTGGACCGATCACTCCTGAATACGGATCAGAAGGTGGGGGGTTCGAGTCCCTCCGAGCGCACCACAAGGTTCTTTCTCAAACCCCGGGATGCCGAATGCATCCCGGGGTTCTTGCTTCCCGGGGTCCGACGGCCGGCCTCGATGACCGGGAACGGCACCGGTTCGCTCGTCCGGCTGTCGAGCCCCGCCGCGTCGTAGAGGGCGGCGGTCTCCTCGACAGTGAGGAAGTCGGGTAGGTCGGCGATGCTCATCGCGCCCTCCGTCTGGCTCG
>JAGQSN010000036.1 GCA_020439555.1 Acidimicrobiales bacterium
CAACTGGTACATCCGCCGCAGCCGGGAACGGTTCTGGGCGGCCGGCTCGGACCGTCCTGCCGACGCCGACGTAGCCGGCCAAGGCGGGTCCACCGCGGACGCGTTCGACACGTTGTTCACGGTGCTCGTCACCTTGTCCAAGGTGGTGGCGCCGCTGGTGCCGATGCTCGCCGAGGAGATCCACACGGGCCTCACCGGCGAACGGTCGGTCCACCTGACCGACTGGCCCGACGCCGACTCCCTGCCGGCGGACCCGGACCTGGTGCGTGCGATGGACGAGGTGCGCGCCGTCTGTTCCACCGCGCTCGGCCTCCGCAAGGACAACGGGCTGCGCCAACGTCTCCCCCTGCTCGAACTGTCGATCGCGGGTGACCGCGCCTCTGCCCTGGCACCGTTCGCCGACCTGGTCGCCCAGGAACTGAACGTCAAGAACGTGGCGTTGCTGGAGGATCGTTCGGCGTTCGGCACCGAGGTGGTGCGCCCGAACCCCCGGGTTCTCGGGCCTCGTCTCGGCAAGGACGTGCAGGCCGTGATCAAGGCCGCGAAGACCGGGGACTGGACCCGTACGGACGACGGGACGGTCGTCGTCGGTGGCCATGCTCTCCACGACGGCGAGTACGAGATCGCGCTCCAGACCTCCGACGACGTCGCCGCCTCGCCGGTCCGCTACGTGGATCCGGAGGGGTCGATGATCGACACGGGCCTCGTGGTCGCGCTCGACACGACGGTCACGCCCGAACTGCACGCCGAAGGCGTGACGCGGGACCTGGTCCGCCTCGTGCAGCAGGCACGTCGGGACGCCGGACTGGAGGTGACCGATCGGATCGTGCTCACGCTCCAACTTCCGGCCGAGCAGGCGGCGATGGTGGCGGAAAACGAACGTCACCTGACCGAGAGCGTGCTCGCCACGTCCGTCTCCTACACCGACGACGTGCAGTCGATCCCGGCGTCGGTCGACGGCGTCGATGCGTCGCTCGCCCTCGAACGTGCCTGAGGGTCAGTCCTGGTGAGCCGGACGGGGCCGTCCGCGGGCGGTCCCGTCGACCAAGATGGCTCGATGGCCTTGGCCACCGACGACCCACTCTCCGGTCCCGGTTCCGGCGATCCCGCTTCCGGCGACTCGACCGCCGGTGCCGCCGCTCCCATCCAGGGCAGGTTGGCCCGTGTGGCGGGCGCGCTGAACGCGGTCATTCCTCGGAACCCGGTTCTCCGCTTCCTGCTCGTCGTGCTGTCCGTGCCGTACCTGGTCGTCGCCGTCCGGGGTTTCCGCACTGACTGGACGCCGATCAGCGACATCGCTCTCGAGATGCTGCGGATGCACGACGTCGGAACCCGCCACACTCCCCTCGTAGGGGTGTTCTCCAGGTTCGGTTGGAGCCACCCGGGTCCGTTGTTCATGTGGCTGGACGCTCCGGCTCTCCGGTTGTTCGGACCTAGCGGCGTCCTGGCTCTCACCGCGTTGACGAACCTCGTCTGGCTCCACCTCGCAGTCGCCGGTGCGCGTCGACTCGCCGGGGACTCGTTCGCGATCGCGACGACCGCCGGGGTCCTCCTGATGACGGCAGCGACGGCACCGGTCCGGCTGGCCGAGCCGTGGAACCCGTGGATCGCGGTTCCTGCCCTGCTGTGCTTCCTGGTCAACGTGATGGCTTTCGCCGAGAAGGGAGCGTGGTCCTCGGCGGTGATCGCTGTCGTGGCCGGATCGTTCGCAGTTCAGTCCCATGTCGTGACCGGACCCCTGGTGGCGGCGGGGACTGTCGGCGCGGTCGTCTGGATGTGGAGCGCACGGCCGGAGGTCCGCCGACCCCTGCGCCTCACGGGACTCGTCATCCTGATCGGCCTGGCGTTGTGGTCGGGCCCGATCGTCCAACAGGTGCGCGGTCCGGACGGCAACCTGGCAGCCCTGGTCCGCTATTCGATCCAAGGCGGAGACCTGCCCGCGCCGCCGCTGCACGAGTCGCTCGGCATCGCCGCCCGCGAACTGGGTCCGACGTCGCCGTTGCTGGGCTTCGACGAGACGCTCGGGCCGTTCATGCGGGTACAGGAACTGTGGACGCTTGCGATCGTCCCGGTGCTCCTGATCGCCCTCGGGCTGCTGGGCCGCCGCAACCCTGTCGTCCTACGGGCCTGCGCGTTCGCCGTGCTGCTCCACTCGGCGTCGATCTTCGCCGTGACCCGGACCACCGGGGGTTTCGCGCCGTACGTCGTGCGTTGGTCCTGGACGAGCGCCCTGATCTCCCTCGTCGTTCTCGCATGGGGTGCGTGGCGGGCCTTCGACGACTACCGGAGCCGTGAGGGCGACACCGCCGACAGCTCCGTACGTCGGGTCCCGGCTTCGGTCGCGACAGGCATCGCGGTGGCCGTGGCTCTCGCCGCTGCCATCCCGACCACGGCCGTGGCTCTGCGCAAGCCGGTCGTCGATCACATCCAGCTCTCGACAGCCGCCGCCGGGGTCATCGCGGGTCTGGAGTCCACGCTCCCCGACGATCAGACCTTCAACGTCCGTTGGAACGACGCCGAGGGCTACGCGGCCGTCGCTAGCAGCGTGTTCTCCCACATCGCCCGGTCCGGTCGGACCACGTTGTTCCCGGGGTCCTCCGCGCTCGCCGCGGGGCCTCACCGCGCAGGCGACGATCCGAACGCGCCGACGTTGTGGGTGATCGGTTCCTTCCACGGGTGGGTCCCGCCCGATGGCGCCAAGCTGCTCACGCATTGGAGCCCCTTGGATCCAGCCGAACAGAAGGAACGAGACCGCATAGAGGCACAGCTCCGTGGGGAACTCGGCCTTCGCCCGGACGAGCCGATCGACGTCGACGCGCTGGTCAACGACCCTGATCGCTCGCTGGCCGCACTCGGCGAACGACTCAGGACGTTGCGGGAGCACGGCGAGGACTACTCCGTGTTCCTGACCCCACCCGTCGCCGACCAGGCACCGTGACGACCACGAACGAGGACGGAGCGACCGAGGGGGCCACCACTCCGAACCGGCGGGACCGTCGGGTCGCGATCGCTGCGACCGCTCTCACACTCCTGCCCATCGTCGTAGCCGTGATCCGCGCGGTAGCGAGCGACTGGGTTCCCGTCGGCGACAACTCGCTTACGGTCATGCGTGCCTACGACGTGATCCACGGTCCCCAACCGCTCCTCGGTTCCTGGACCTCGGCGTCGAAGTGGAGCGGGGTCGACATGAACATGCCGGGCCCGACACTCTTCCAGGCCATCGCTGTTCCAGTCTGGCTCTTCGGCCCGTTCAAGGGGGCGGCGATCGGAGCCGGCCTCGTCAACGGTGCAGCGGTCATCGCTTGCGCGACGTTCGCGTGGCGGATGGGGCGGCTCCCGCTGCTGTTGCTCACGAACATCGGCGTCGTCACCCTGCTCGCCTCGATGGGCAGCTCCAACCTGGTCGACCCGTGGAACGCGAACATCGCCACCCTGAGCTTTCTGGTCCTGCTGTTCGCCACCGCTGCCCTGTTGACCGGTGACGTCTGGGGCCTACCGGTGGCAGCCGCTGCCGCGACCTTCGTGCTCCAGGCCCATCTCAGTTACGTGCTGCTCGCGCCCGGCCTTGCCGCACTCGGAATCGCCGGATTGGCATGGTCGCTCTGGCAGCGACGACAGGATCCGGACGGCTCGCCCTCCAGAACGAGGGTGGTCACCGGGGTGGGGGTCACCGCTCTCGTCCTGGTCGCCGGATGGTCGTTGCCGCTGTACGAGCAGATCACGCCGAACCCGGGGAACTTCACCAAGCTCTACCGGGCGTCCCAGGTGACTCCCCCGCCTGCGCCCGGACTGGGCCAGTCCATCGGAGCGGTGAGCCTCGTGCTCGCACGCCCTCCCCTGTGGTTCGCACCAGGTTGGGGCGACACGAAGCTCGACCTGTTCCACCCCGCACCTGTCGGATTCGCCAGCACCCTTCTGGTCGGTTCGGTGCTCGTCGCGCTCGTCTGTGTTGCAGTGATGTCGTATCGAAGGAGCGACAGCGGTGCCTGGGCGCTGGCGACGACGGCCGCCGTCGGGCTGCTGCTCACGATCGCGACAGCGGCCAAGGGCACTTCACCGTTCGGCCTGCAACTCGCCTACGTCCGATACGTATGGCCGATGTCGATGCTGAGCTGGCTGGCCGTCCTGTACGGCGTGGCCCGCTCTCCGTGGCTCGCCTCACGACTCCGGTCCGTGTTCTCCGTGCGAGAGCAGCAGGGTGAAGGACCTACGACTCGCCTCGCGCGGCCGGTGAGCGTCGTGGGCGTGGCCGTCCTCGCTGTAGCGACCCTCCTCGCCCTGCCCGCACGCCACTACGCCGTCGACGCACCCAAGTGGGCCGAGGCGCCGTCGCGCCGCTTCGCGGCGGCAGCCGTGGAGGCAGTCCGCGGCCGACGCGGTGCCAGGGTCGACCTGGGTCTAGCGCCGAGCGCGGCACTGGTCGGGCCGCCGGTGATGGCGGCTCTGGTGGAGGCCGGCTACGACGTCCGGACGACCGACGACGTGCTCACCTACCAGATCGGCCATCAGCGTCTGTTCCGCCCGGAACGTGATTCGAACCTTCCGGTCCTCGCGATCGTCAAGGCCGCTCCCCGGCCGGGTCCCGCCCACCGGGTCCGTCTGCTCGCGTCGATGACCGGGTTGGACAGCGCTCAGACTTCCGACCTCGCAGAGCTCACGCGTCGGTTCGTCCAGGGTGTCCGGCGAGATGGCGGCCTCCGTTGGTCTGACGACCCGGCGACGGGTTCGGACGTGCGCCGCTCGTTGCAGGACATTGCCCTCCGATCTCCGGCGGAACTCCTGCACGACGCTCGCCTGCTGCGCGACCAGCGGGGCCGCCTCCTACCTCCGACAGGCATGTCACCCGGAACGCTGGACGACCTGTTCGTGTTGGCAGGGCTGCGCCTCGACCGTTCGATCTCGCTCTATCTCGTCGAACGCGACTGATCGACCGCCCGCAGCAGGAACCGGTCAGAACTTCAAAAGCGCTAGCGACTCCGCGGGCGTCGGGCGCGGTGCCTCGTCGTCGAACCAAGCCCGCCAACGCTGTTCCAAGGCGGACGTGTCGCGCTGAAGGGGATGGAAGTCGGCTCGGTAGTAGTCGGCCAGGCGGCGGCGGAACTTCCTACCGATCAACGGGTTACGCCGTTGGCGCCAGAGACTCCTGGGGAGACCGAAGTTTCGCCAACTCCGGCGGTCGGTGAGCACCCCGATGGTGACGTGCCAACTCGTGATGAACACGAGCGCCCATCCGGCGATCTTCATCGCCCGCAGACGCATCTCCTCGTCCCCGCCGGCGGCCTTGAACACGTCGAACGCGACGGCGCGGTGCTCGGACTCCTCGATCGCGTGCCACGCCCACATTCGAAACAGGTCCTGATCCGCGAACAGGCCTTGGAGGTCGGCTTCGGTCAGCAGCAGTTCCGCCATGGACGCCGTGTAGTGCTCGAGAGCGGCGGTGAGCGCCAGTTCGAACATCGGGTCCGGACCCTCGTCACCCCGCTCGGCCCGCCGTTCCTCCATCTCGCTGAGCAGCTTGCGGAACGGCCCCACCTTGGTGAGCACCTGGAGCACGGCGTGCATGCCGGGGGTGAGGCCCTCCTCGTCGAACTGCATGAAGTGTTCGACGATCTTGGAGCGGTAGCCCAACTCGGCGAGACGGGCGTTCAGGTCGCGGTGCTGACGACCGTGGATCACCTCCTGACCGATGAATGCGTTGACCTGACGCTTGAGGTCCTCGTCGGTCACGAAGTCCCGGTGATGCTTGACCGCCTCGATGAACATCTCCTCGCCGTCGGGGAACAACCCCGACAGCACGGCGAGCACGTGCGCGGAGATGACGTCGCCCTCGGCGGTGAAGTTCCGGTCGAGACGAGCGAGCATCTCGGAGAAGTCCACCCGTCGGACGATGATCGTCCGATCTGCTTCGGCTGTCTGACGACCCTCGGGGACCAAGGCGAGCACCATACGGCGAGGTTACCGACAGGTAGACCAGGTATGAACGACGAAACGGCCGCCACCCTCGAAGGGTGACGGCCGTTCCCGAACACGAGTGCGGGCAGGCCCGCCCGGTGCTACTTGAGTTCGACGGTGGCGCCGGCGGCCTCGAGGGCCTCCTT
>JAGQSN010000371.1 GCA_020439555.1 Acidimicrobiales bacterium
CGCCGAGGACGAGTGGTACCGCCACCTGTACCGCACGAGCTACGCGTACCACGGCGTCCACCCGTTCTACATGTGGTACTGGGGCAGCCACGCCCTGCAGCATCTCGGTCGGGTGATCATCGTCGGCGGTGACGTGAGGGCGGTGAAGCGTCTCGGCTTCAAGGCCGCGTCGACCCTCCAGGACGCCCTGGAGATGGCCGAGGACGTGGTCGGACCGTCACCGACGATCACTCACTTCAAGAACCCGCCGCTGGTGATGGCGGACGTGAAGTGACGGGGTCCGGCCGCCGTGGCTGACGTGAAGGGTCTGGAGAAGGCGGCACGGGCCGCGCAGCGCGCCGCCGCTGCGGTGCCGCGCGCCCGGGATGTCGTGGCCAAGGCCCAGTTCCCGTACCGGGCTCCGACGGTCCCGCTGACCGTCGAGCCGAAGGAATCCGACGAGAAGCTTCTCGGCGCCTACGACTCGGCGTGGGCACGCAGGATGCCCGCCCGCTATGGGCGGTTCTTCCTCACCGAGGGACTGGTCCGACCCGTGATCGCCGGGTTGGCCCGTCCGGAACGCCGCGGACTGGATCGAATCGCCGACCTCGAAGGTCCCGCGATCTTCGCGGCCAACCACCACAGCCATCTCGACGCCGGCCTGCTCATCACGTCACTACCCGAACCTCACCGCCACCAGGTGTTCGCGGGAGCGGCCGCTGACTACTTCTTCGACACCCGCGTCAAGGCGACCGCGTCCGCGCTGGTCCTCAACGCGATCCCGATCGAACGGGCGAAAGTCGGCCGTCGCTCGGCCGACGCCGCGGCGGACCTGCTCGACGAGGGTTGGAGCATGGTGATCTTCCCCGAGGGAGGCCGCTCCCCCGACGGGTGGGGTCAGCCGTTCCGGGGCGGTGCCGCCTACCTGGCGTTGCGTTGTGGCGTGCCGATCGTGCCGGTGCATCTCGCGGGCACGGGACGGATCCTGCCGAAGGGCAAGAACCGACCGAAGCCCGGCCGCACCGTCGTCACCTTCGGTGCACCGATCGTGGCCCGTGACGGTGAGCGGACCAACGCGCTGAACGCTCGGATCGAATCTGCGGTTTCACAGTTGGCGGACGAGGCGACGACCGACTGGTACTCGGCGCGCCGCCGTGCCGCTGCCGGCGAGACGCCGTCGTTGGCGGCGCCGCAGGCCGGTCGTTGGCGCCGAGCCTGGGAACTCAGCGGCCGCAAGCCTCGCCGGGGTTCCAAGCCGAAGGCGTGGCCGAACCTGGACTAGTTCTTCACGGGGCTTAGGGCTCGGTGTCGGTCGTCGGCACCGACGTCTCGGCGGGGGCCATCGTGACGGGGGTCGACGAGGTGGAGGTGACCGTCGTCGTGGTCGTCACGTCGTAGTCGGTGCGGCACTCGGAGATCTCCTTGCGTGCCTTGTCGATCGGCTCGTTCGGGTTCTTGCTGTCGTCCAGCACTGCCGAGGCTCCGCGTTCGGCGATCGCCTCGATCTGATCCTTCGAGAGGTTGTCGTACACGGCCGCGGCGGCACACTTCGCTTCGGTTCGATCCAGCCCGGCGCGCATCAAAGCGTCCACCAGTTCGTCCTGCTTCGGCGCCTTGGAGCACCCGGTGATCGACACGACCGCGACCACGACCGCAGCGACCACGTAGCCGAGGCGACGCCGCGGCCTCGTGCTGCTGGAAGGGGCAAGCTGATCCGTCGGCATGGCCCAGGAACCCTACCGGTCCACTCCGGCACCGGAACCGCCGCTACCCCTGCCCGAAGCGATCCGGCCTCTCAACTGCACGTACACCTCGGTTCCGACGATCGCCTCCAGTTCCTCCGCGAGGCTCTCCACGACGGGACGATCCCCGACGTACGCGCCCTCGTCGGTGGTGCAGCACCAGTACATCGGATCGCCGTCGTCTCCCCAGTCGGCCCGGGTCCACGCGCGGACGTGAGCCACCTCACCGCCGTCACCCCGATCGGACCAATCGACCTTCACCGGAAGCTGCCAGCACACCGACGGCTTCCAGTCGATCGGCGACTCACCGTCGGCCAGCGCGGCCAGGTGCAGGGCACAGCCCTCCCCTCCTTCGAAGCCCGGCCGGTTCAGGAAGATGCAGGCACCGTCGACGATCCGCGTGTTCGGCGCTCCCTCACGCTTTTCGTAGATGCCGTCCACTGTGGCCGTCTCGTGGAACTGGAACCGCTGCGGTTCGAGGGTCGCGGCCAGTCCGGCGACCCGGCGCGCCTCCTCGTCTCCGTCGATCTGGGCGCCGACCGAACAGCACCCCTGCTTCAGTTCGGGCGCGGCGTGGTCGAGGATGCCCAGGCATCCCCTCCCCCAGGTGCACGTCCAGTTCGATCGCAGGAAGCCGACGTCGAAGCGCCAGGTCACCTCGTCGTCGACGATCTCCTCGACTCCACCCGGACCCGTAGGGCCGACTTCGCTCACCCGCTCAACCTAGAACCGTTCTCGTGCAGCGAGCCACGGCACGGTCGGGATTCGGCGGTACCGCGGACAGCGTGGGAACCTTGCACGGGACATCTGGTCCCTCGAAGGAGCCCTGCATGTCCGAACCGACCACCACCGAAGACCCGACCTTCGCCGCGCTCGGGTTGCGTCCCGAGTTGGTGACCGCACTGACCGGACTCGGCTACGAGGAACCGACGCCGATCCAGGCCGCTGCGATCCCGCCGCTGTTGGAGGGCCGTGACGTCATCGGTCAGGCAGCCACCGGGACCGGCAAGACCGCGGCGTTCGCCCTTCCGCTCCTGGAACTGCTCGGCGACGACCCCGACCGTGGCGGCAGGGATCATCCGATGGCCCTCGTCCTTGCCCCCACTCGTGAACTGGCGATGCAGGTGTCCGAGGCGATCCACAAATACGGCCGAGGGCTCGGTGCCCGGGTCCTGCCGGTGTTCGGCGGTCAGCCGATCGGACGTCAGATCGGCGCCCTGAAACGGGGCGTGGACGTTGTCGTGGCCACACCGGGCCGGGCCGTGGACCTGCTCGAACGCGGGGTCCTGGCGCTCGACGATGTCGAGGTGGTGGTCCTCGACGAAGCGGACGAGATGCTGGACATGGGCTTCG
>JAGQSN010000372.1 GCA_020439555.1 Acidimicrobiales bacterium
GTCGCCGATGGCGTAGAACTTGCCGCCCCGGGCACCGACGTAGATCCGCCCCTGGAAGACGGTCGGTGTCGACTCGACACACCCTTCGAGCTCGACGGACCACAATTCCGGCGGCTCGACCCTCGGGTTGGAGAAGTCGAAACCGTGCAGGACTCCGTTGCAATCGCCTTGTACCCATACCTTGTCGACGACGACCGGTGACGACCAGGTGGGACCGGGCAGCTTCTTCTCCCAGAGGATCTCGCCGGTCCTCTGATCCGCGCCGATGATCCGGCCGCTGTCGGTCGGCGCGATCACGACACCCCCGCTGAGCGCCGGGGTCGCCCAGATCCCGTGATCGTCGGCGATGCCCCAGACCCGAGGGTCGTCTGGCTTGGACGGATCGAGCTTGATGAGCTGGCCCACCTCGTGGTTCCGGCTCGAACTGGACCCTCGCTCGACCTCCTGCGCCACGTAGAGCTTGCCCTCGGGGTCCACGACGATCGATGCATCTGTGTCGTCACCCGTCCAGTAGCGGAACACCCGCTTCGGTTCCTTGCCCTCCTTCACCCCCGAGATGTCCCATCCCTGGACGAGGCCGCCCGAGTTCGAGAAGTACACCGTGTTGCCGCTGATCGCGAGCGAGTTCTCGATGGAGACGTCGTTGACGCGCGAGCCGGAACCCGAAAGGTCGCTCAACAGCCGGTCGTCCCACCCCGGAGCGTGGAACACGATCTTCGGGTCGACAGTGACCTTCCCGTCCGGACCTTTCCCTCGGTTGAGCTTGATGACGAACCACTGGCCGTTCTCGCCGCCTTCGAAGAGGTAGTCGTCGATGACGAGCGGCGAGCTGTCCCAGTCGTCGTTCCACTTGGTTGGTTTCACGTCACTGGCGCGCATCGTCCAAAGGGACTCGGGCTTACCGTCGTCGCGGTCGGTCGCGAGAATGTGGAAGTCGGCGCGACTACCGGAGTACAGCAGCGGGTAGCCGTCCGGGTCGCGGGTGACCGATCCCTTGATTATGTCGCCCATGTCGAACGGTTCGAGGAGGTTGTCCCCGGTGATCCCGTCGAAGAAGTGGATGTTCTTGTCGTAGGTTCCGACGGCCACCCACGTCTTCGACCCGTCCTTCCAGACAGAGGGCTGGCCGGTCCAACCGGACCCGCACCACACCTTGTTCGCGCCACCTACGGGTGAGTTGCCGCACATCCCACCGCTCTCGGGGTACTGCCACAGCACCTTGGGATGCTTCGGAACCGGTCCGAGCCCGTAGTACGTGCGAGTCGGGTTCCCGCGGAACGTCAACTGGCCGAGGACCTTCGAACTCCACGGCTTGCCCGACGAGGCGGGATCGACCCAGCCCGCGTACGGCGTGGTCGGTTCGGGCGCGAGGCCGGCAGTGGTCGCAGGTGCGACGGTCGTGCCGGTCGCGGCGTGATCGGAGCCCGGGCCGGAGGAGTTGTCCCCATCGTCTCCCCGACCGAAGAACCACGCACCAGCCACGACCAGGGCCAGGATCGCCACCACTGCACCGATGACACGCCAGGGTGGTTCACCGCGCGGCGGACGCGCCTCGGATCTGGCCCGCGCTCGTTCTGCGTTCCTGGCCTCGACGAGCCCCGCGACGTTCTCAGCGGCACGGTCCGGCCGAACTCTCGCGCCCGGCTCGCCCAGGTGTCGTGCCTGGTTACCACCTGCCCGAGCCGTGCCCAGAGCTGGGGCGCTCCGGGAACTCTCGCCCGGGGGGCGGCTCGTCGGGTGTTCCGACTTCGCTGCACCTGAGGGTTCGGTCCTCGTCGGGCCTGAGGGACGTGGGGTTGGTCGCGATCCGGGGTTCGGTCGCGGTCCGCCGGTCGGTCGGGATCCGGACGTGTCGGAGTCGGGTCGGCGAGGTGGCCGGCGCGGGCCGCGTCGGGGTTGGTCGTCGGGAGTCATTCGGGGGCTGCTCCTCGTGGGGGCATCGCGCCCACAACAGACCCTCCACCCTAGGAACCTCCGCCCCCACGATCGTGCCAAGAGCCCAACCAATGCTTTCCCCTGTGTTCCTGCACCGCCCGCGGTGCAGGAACACAGGGGAAACGATCCGGGTGCGGGCCAGGGGTACGGTCGGCGGCGTGACGTCGCTGGTGAACCATCAGATCGTGCTGCGCCGACGCCCCGACGGCCTACTCGACCCGAAGGACGTGGAGCAGGTGGCGGTGCCGGCGCCCGAACTGAGCGACGGCGAGGCCCTGGTCCGGAACACGTTCGTCGGGGTCGACGCGGCCGTTCGGACCTGGCTCGACGACAGGCCCGGTTACCTGCCACCGGTCGGGATCGGTGAACCGATCCGCGCCGCCGGCGTCGGTGAGGTGGTGGCCAGCCGTTGTGACGCCTACGAGGTCGGCGACGTGGTGACGACGCTCTCGGGTTTCCAGGAGTACGTGGTCGTACGGGACGACGTGTTCACGACGGTCATCCCCGGTGTCGTGGACCAGCTGGCGATGCTGTCGGTCTACGGTTCGACCGGCGCGACGGCGTACTTCGGCATGACCGACATCGGTCGACCACAGGAGGGCGAGACCGTCGTGGTGTCTGCCGCTGCGGGGGCCACCGGTTCACTCGCGGGCCAGATCGCCAAGATCGCCGGGGCACGCGTGGTGGGGATCGCAGGTGGAGCGGAGAAATGCCGGGTCGTCGTCGAGGAGTTCGGGTTCGACGCCTGTATCGATCACCGCGGCGACGACCTTGCCGCTGCCCTCCGTGAGCATTGTCCGAAGCGGGTGGACGTGTACTTCGACAATGTCGGCGGACCGATCCTCGACGCTGTGCTGGGCCGGTTGAACCAGGGTGGCCGGGTCGCTCTCTGCGGGATCATCTCCAGCTACCTGACCGGTGACCACCCAGGGCCGGCGAACTACGTCCAGTTGTTGGCTCGATGCGGCACGATGCAGGGCTTCAACACGTTGCACAACTGGGACCGGTTCCCGGAGGCGTTCGATGCGTTGAAGCGTTGGGAGGCCGAAGGCAGGCTGGTGCACCGCGAGCACGTCTACGACGGACTGGGTTTCGCGGTCGATGCTCTGAACGGACTGTTCACGGGAGCCAACATCGGCAAGACGGTCGTGAAGGTGTCGGACCCGACGACCTGAGCACAAACCGTGGCGCGTCGGTCAGCGGAAGTCGACCCCCTCGAAGGTGCCTTTCCGGCGCCAGGCATCTATATGCGTGAAGTAGGCGACAGCGCCGCCCGGGTACCCGGCCATTGCACGGCGTGCGCTGTCGTCGATCGGTCGGCCTTCGTTGTTGTAGTAGCCGGGTGTGCAGTCGGGGTTGCCGAAGAGGGCCGAGCCGTTCATCAGCAGCGACAGCCACTTCTCCTCGGCTTCCGCGGTGGCTTCTACCTCCGTCGCTCCCACCTCCCGGGCGTGGGCGACGATCGCCGCGACGGTGTTCGCCGACTCGACGTAGTTGTGCGGCACGTTGGAGATCAGGTTCGCTGCCTGGGTCAGGCCGGCGACGAACAGGTTCGGGAACCCGTGGGTCTGCATTCCGTGCAGGGTCCGCATCCCGTCGGACCAGTGTTCGGACAGTGTCGTGCCCGCGGGGCCGGTGATCTCGTAGCCGGATCGACGTCCCACGTCGGTTCCGAACTCGAACCCTGACGCGATCACGAGGACGTCGAGCGGGTAGTGCCGGTCGCCCACCCACACGCCCTCCGCGTCGACGCGGTGGACGCCCTTGCCGTCCGTGTCGATCAGGTGGGTGCCGGGGAGGTTGTAGGCCTCGAGGTACTCGTCACTGAAGCACGGACGCTTGCACAGCTGGCGATACCAGGGCTTCAGGGCCTCGGCGGTCGCAGGGTCCTCGACGATCGCCTCGATCCGGGCACGGATCTCGTCCATCTTCAGGTCGTCCGCTTCACCGAACGCGGTGGCGATCGTCTCGGGTGTGAGTTCCGCACCGGCACCGACCGCCGCCACGACCGCGTCGCGGATCCGGTTGGAGATGTCGGTCCAACCGTCCTTCACCAGGTCCTCGTCGGTGAACCCTCCGGTCTGGAGGGTCGCGAAGTTCATCTGCCACTCGCTCTGCCAGCCGGGTTCGAGCGTGTCGAACCAGTCCGGGTCGATGTCGTGGTTCCCGCGAGCGTCGACCGAGGACGGTGTCCGTTGGAACACGAAGAGCTCTCCGGCGGACTCGGCCAGGTGCGGGATCGCCTGGACGGCGGTCGCTCCCGTGCCGATGATCCCGACCCTCTTGCCCGCCAGAGCCGTCATCGGGGTTCCGTCGGGATTGCCTCCGGTCACCGAGTAGTCCCAGCGGCTCGTGTGGAACGCGGGACCGGCGAAGGTGTCCAGGCCTTCGACGGCGGGCAGCTTCGGTCGGCTGAGGGGTCCCGTGCCGGTGATGACGAATCGAGCCCGGAGGGTGTCGTCCCGGTCGGTGCGGACGATCCAACGAGAAGAGGCCGCATCCCACCTGACGTCGGTGATGCCGGTGGAGAGGAGGGCACCCTCGTACAGGCCGAACGTCTCGGCGATGCGTTTGGCGTGGGCGAAGATCTCCGGAGCGCGCACGTACTTGCGGCTCGGGACGGTGCCGGTTTCCTCGAGCAGCGGGAGGTAGATCATCGCCGCCGTGTCGCACTGGGCTCCCGGGTACCGGTTCCAGTACCAGACCCCACCTACGTCACCGGCCTTGTCGACGAGGCGCAGATCGGTGATTCCGGCCTGCACGAGTCGGGCAGCGTGGATCAGCCCGGCGAAGCCGGCACCGATCAGGACGACGGACAGTTCCTCGTCGATCGGTTCGCGTTCGAACGGCTCCGTGTACGGGTCGTCGAGCAGTGAGGCGAACCTCCCGGTGGGCTCCATGTACTGGTCGTTGCCGTCGGGTCGGAGTCGCTTGTCGCGCTCTGCCCGGTACTTGGCCCGTAGGTCAGGACGTTCCATCGTTGCTTCCCCTGGCGTTCGATCCACCCGGCCCCCAGCCGGGTCCGGACACCGTACTCAGAAATCTTGACCCGCGGGTCAAGGAACTCGGTCGCCGACGAAGACGGTGCGTCTCAGTTCCGAGTCGTCGGGGTGGTCTCGAACGAATGCCGAGGTCCGGGCCAACGGACCGACAGGACCCCTCGAGCCGGGACGACGACATCCAACCGGCGGTTTCCGTCGAGCAGGACCGTCGACCTGTCGGTGCTCGTCGAGTTGACCAGCAGCACGGCCCTGCTGTGGTCCCGGTTTACGAACGCCACCGAGTCGATGCCCTCTCCGGCCGAGCCGGTCGTCCCGATGCGGACCGCGCCCGGACGCACGACCGACGCCAGGTGACCGATCACTATGTAGTGGGAGTTGCGGGTGATGGTGTGGCCGTCGGTCCCCAGGTCGACGGCACCGAAGCACGTACGACAGCCCCCGGGCCTGTTGGGTCCGCCGTTCGCGTCCAGCATCAGGTTCCAGACGATCACCCCCTGGTTCCACCGGGTCGACATCTCGGTGCCGAAGTGGATCGCGTCCGGCACGAGCCGTGCGGCCAGGTTGCGGCCGTCGTTCCACAGGCCGAGGGAGGACTCCGTGAACAGAAGTCCCTTGTCGGGTGCCTTGGCGTGGATGTCGAGAAGTTCCTCCGACGTGCCGCCGTAGTCGTGGTAGGCGGCACCGGTCAGGAATCTGGCCGCCGCCGGGTCCGAATAGACCCGGATCGGATAGTCGTCCTGGCTGGGCCAGCCGTCGTAGTTGAAGTTGTGATCGAAGGCGTACACCTTCGTGTGCAACCCCGCGGCGGCCAGAGCCGGTCCGAGCGCGTCACGCACGAATGCCTGCTGCTGATCCCACGGCATGAGCATCGACACCGAGTTCCACGGGTTCAGCGGCTCGTTCTGCATCGTGATCGACTCGATCGGAACGCCGTTGGCCTGGAACGCCTCGATCCACTTCACGAAGTAGGTCGCGTAGTCCTGGTAGCGGGCGGGATCGAGGTAGCCGGCCGCGTAGTGCGGATGGGGGTTCCGAGAGGTGACGTCGCTGACCTTCATCCACGGCGGCGCGGTCCACGGCGAGCCCATGACCTTCAGATGCGGGTTGATCCGAAGGATCTCGCGTAGGACCGGGATGAGGAGTTCGCGCTCCTCGTACTGGAGTGCGAAGTTCTCGATCCCGGGCGTGTCGTCGAGCGTGTACTCGCTGAGCGAGAAGTCCGACGCCCCGATCGGGACCCGCACGTAGGAGTACCCGAGACCACGTCGCACCGAGAAGGTCTCGACCAGGAAGCGGTGCCGCTCACGCGCCGGCATCGACAGGAGGTTGTACGCGGTGCTGCCGGTGATCGCAGCGCCGAAGCCCTCCATCGTCTGGAACCGCGACGTCGGATCGAGACGCAGCGCGGCGCTCGACGTCTCGACGGAACGGTTCGCGCGGCGGACCGCGACGAAGGACCTGGCGAGTTCGAAGCTCCGGTCGGAACTCGATCGAAGGACCGTTGCCACCGCAACGATGCGGGTCGGCCGGGGGCGGGGCTGACAGGCGACGAGGCCGAACATGGCGACCGCCACCAGAGCCGCGGTGGGACCGATCAGCCGACGGCGAGCCATGTTCCCCATGGCGGAACGCTACCGAGATCCGGGCCACCGGGCTGCTTCACCGGTGAATACCGACGCCCAGCTCGAACCGTCCGCTACCGGACAGTGCGGCGCCCCGGTCCAGAGGGAGTAGGCCGGGGCGCCGCTGGGGAGATTCTTTCAGCCCGGGACCCTCACGGCGAGGTTTCCGTCGATCGAATCGAGTCGAGTGCCGAGATGGCACCCTGTCGGTTGGCGGAGGTCAGGCCGCGATCGAGATCTCCCCGTCGACCGCGTCCACGGTGACCGTCTGGCCGTCGGTGACCTTGCCCTCCAGGAGCAGAACGGCCAGTTCGTCACCGATCTGACGCTGGATCACCCTCTTCAGAGGACGGGCGCCGAAAGCCGGGTCGAACCCCTCCTTGGCCAGGAGTTGCTCCGCCGCCGGTGTGATGTCGAGTCCGATACGCCGCTCGGCGAGGCGTGCCCGCAGGCCGGCGAGCTGGATACCGACGATGTGGGCCAGGTCGCCCTCGGTGAGCGCCCGGAAACGGACGATCTCGTCGATCCGGTTCACGAACTCCGGCTTGAACAGGGTCAGCGGATCACCCGGCAGGTTCGACGTCATGATCAGGACCGTGTTCGTGAAGTCCACGGTCCGACCCTGCCCGTCGGTCAGGCGACCGT
>JAGQSN010000037.1 GCA_020439555.1 Acidimicrobiales bacterium
CGGAGCGCGGAGTTCGGCTTCTTGGGCGTGTTCGTGTACACGCGGGTGCAGACGCCACGACGCTGCGGCGCGCCCTTGAGGGCCGGGGTCTTGCCCTTGGTGGGCTTGTCCTGGCGGCCCTTGCGGACCAACTGCTGGATGGTGGGCACGAACGAACCTCTCGCTACATCGGGGGCGGGCACGCGGAGACGCCATCCGTCTCCAGGCCGACGAGTCATGCTAAAGGGCCGCCGCTCACCGTCGCAAGACGACCGCAGTCCCTCAAGCTCGACTCAGGGCGTCGGGGCGAGGGTCCCCGCGGACTCCAGGTCGGTGACGTGACCGCCGGCGGCCTCCACGTCGGCACGCCTCGCTCCCCAGCCCAGGAGCAGGTCGGCCTGGAGGTTGCGCGCGAGCCGCGGACCGTCGAAGGCGATCGGGTTGAGGTGGGCCAGGCTGCCTGCCATCAAGGCCCCTGTGAGGGCGGCGGCCCATCGGACCACGGCGTTCATGGAGTCCTCGACGTCGATCGCCCGGACCGAACGGGCTGCGTCCACGCAGTCCTCGGCTTCGCCGAGCAGCGCAAGCGCCGCGGGCATCACCCGCGACTGCTCCTCGTCGGGGACGAGTTGGTCGGCCTCGGCGACCAGTGCGTGTAGTAGGCGCGCCTCGTGGGGCAGGTCGTCGGCGGCGACGATCCAGAAGTGGCCGAACACGGCCAGTCGGGCCACGGCGACTGCCCGTTCGTCCGTCCACTCCGCCAGCAGCACCTCGCTACGGTCCCGAGTCAGGTGATACGAGGCGACGAGACGTTCGATCGCCTCACGTTGCATCTCCGCGAACAATGCCCCCTTCGAGGGGAAGTACGTGTAGACGGTCCCGACGGCGGAATCCACCTCCGCTGCGAGGCTCTGCATGGTGAGACCTGCGAGGCCGTCACGCGCGGCGATCGCCATCGCTGCGCGCAGGTATCCCTGCTCCCGTCGGATCCTGTTGCGGGCGCGCCGACCGAGGTCCTCACCCGCGGCGGAGTGTGTACTCATCGGCTGGCTTCGGCGAGTCGCAGCGCGGCTGCCTGCCTCGCTGCGAGTATCTCGAGGAGCCGCCCTCGGAGTGCCGGATGTCGGGTCAGGTCCCGGCGAAGGTAGACACACTCCCCCTGGTCCAGGGTCATTTCGGCCAGGATGATGTCATGGGTCGGATCGAGCAGGCGGTCGATTCCCCTTCGAATCTCGCTCGATCCGAACTCCAGATAGATGGCCGATACTTCGGGCAGCATCCCGGCAAAGCTCGACAGGACCTCGAGTTCGCTCATCTCGGCGTCGACCTTCAGGACGTCGATGCTGGAGATCCCTTGCTCAGCGAGCCACGCTGAAGCGTTCCGAAGGGTGATCTCCTCCGTCCTGCCGTCGTGCCAGTCACTCCGGTAGACCGACGCCTGCCCGGAGTCCTCCGCGAGGTGCAAGGTCGCGGTTCGGTCCTCCGAGGAGAGACCGATCGGATGTACGACGATTCCCGGAAAGTGGGCGGCGTTGTACCGCAGGCATTCCAGTTGCTCACTTCCCGGTTCGACGGCGTGCACCGTCGCTCCCGGGAACTGCTGGGCGAAATAGACCGATGCCGCACCGCAGTTCGCGCCGACGTCCAGCACGGTGCGCACATCTCGGAGGAACGGCAGCGCCGGATATGTCAGACCGTCGAGGATGGGCCGAGCGGTCCAAGCCGCGTTCAGGATCGACGTCGCCCTGAACTCGAAGGTCTCCGCATCCGGGGTCTCGACGGTGATGGCCACAGGCGGAAACTAGTGCGATCGCTCCACCACGCCTCGACGGCCGGTCCACGGAGACCGCTACGGCGACCCTCCGCTCAGCCGGCGACGAGGGTCAGGTTGGCGAACGCTCGCGCCCTGTCGATCGCGGCCATGCGATCAGACGGATCGGCCGAGCCGACCACCTCGTAGTACGCCGCGTGCTCGGGACGGACCTTGCCGTCGCCGTCGAGCAGCCAGTTCGGAGCGTGACGCCTGGGGATCCGTAGCCGGCCGGCTTCGGCGTAGGTGCCGAACACCTTGTCCCACACGGGGGAGGTCACGCCGTGGTTGAGCATCGGGTGGCCATGGTGGTGGAAGAAGTGGTTGCGCCGGACGCACACGCCGTAGGCCGTCCGAGGCCCGTGGCTGTGGGCCCGATTGTGGATCTGTTGGTAGATCCCGTAGCCGAGGAGCCAACCGGCGTAAGTGGCCCAGCCTGTAGAGGGTCCGAGCAGAAACAGACCCGGAGCGAGAAACAGGACCGCTCCGACGACGGCGATACCGATCCAGGAGAGCACGGGCCGTCCGATGTTGCGCTCGGGGTCTGCGTGGTGGACGAGGTGCTCGCGCGATGGCATGCCTCTGCCTCTCATCTCGTGCATGACGAAGCGGTGCAGGACGTACTCGCCGAAGCTCCAAGCGACGAGACCCGCCAGGAGTAGTGCGATTGCGAGTGCGGAGTTCGAGAACGACACGACGGCCCCCTGAGGTCGAACGACGTTCGTATTCTGAATGTCATTCAGTATTCTGTCAAGCGGCGGCGCTCACTCCTGGCTTCCTCGCTGGCCGCGCCCGTGTCCGGACGCGACGAAGGGGCGCCGGAGCGCCCCTTCGCGTGCACCTTCTCGGTTGTCTCCCCGAAGGGTCCGGCCTCAGCCTTCGGACGTACCCGTGGGCAGGTCGATGACCTCGGCGACACCAGCACCGGCCAACTGATCGGCCAGCCACTCGGCCTCGTCGAGCGCCTCGCCGTCGGAGCTGTAGAAGTCCATCGGCTGGTAGTCCGGGGCGACCGTCTCGATGTCGCGGTACTTGTGCATACCGGTACCGGCCGGGATCAGCTTGCCGATG
>JAGQSN010000373.1 GCA_020439555.1 Acidimicrobiales bacterium
CCTGCTCGGGGAGCTTGTCCTCGAGGTCGGCGAAGATGGCTTCGAGGCGCTCCTCGAGGGCGCTGAGGCGCTCCTCGACCAGCTTCACGCGGTCCTCGACCAGCTCGTTGATCGAGTCGAGCTGGCCCTTGGCGAGCTCGAAGCCCTTCTCGGTCGTGTCCTTGGCGATGTCGAGGCTCTTCTCGGCGGTCTCGCGGGCGGCGTCGAGGCTCTTGTCCGCGGTGACCTTGGCATCGGCGAACTGGGCCTTGGCGAGCTTGGTGAGCTCCTGGCGCTGGACCTGCGCCTTCTGGAAGGTGATGACTCCGGCGCCCACGGCGACGTAGAAGGCGTCCCGGGCGGCGTCGGCGACTGTGTCGAAGTTGAACTCGGCCATTGGTCTGCTGTGCTCCTCGTGCGGTTGGAGAACTTCGGGGGGTGTGGTGCGGGGTGAACCGTGTGCTGCCGATTGTACGCGGAGTGTTAAACAGTTGCAAGCACTTGTGAGTGTTTGTGACCAGCGTCATTCGAGGTGACGGCCGGTAGGGGGGTGCGCTGATGGGGGCTTGCCCTCCGGTAGTCTCGACCGATCGTGGACCCCGAGACCGACGTCCCAGGCGCGCCCGTCGCGCCCGTCGCGCCGGCCGAAGCCGAAAGCCCGGAACCGCCCGCTGACGCTGCCGCAACGGTGCCGGCGGTCGTCGCCGTAGTGGTCACCCACGACCCCGGCGACTGGTTCGAGGAGACCCTCCGAAGCCTGGCGGATCAGACCTACCCGGACCTCTCGGTGCTCGTCGTGGATACGGCCAGTGCCGTGGATCCGACCGAACGGGTCCACGCTGTGCTCCCCCGAGCGCGAGTGCACCTCGTCGGCGACGCAGTCGGCTTCGGCGCCGCCGCGAACCTGGCGACGGAGATGGTGGAAGGGGCTTCGTTCTACGCGTTCCTCCACGACGACGTGGCACTGGAACCGGACACGATCCGCATGCTCGTCGAGGAGGCGTTCCGTTCGAACGCCGGCGTGATCGGGCCGAAGCTCGTCGACTGGAACGAACCCGAACGGCTCCTCCAGGTCGGCATGGGCGTCGACAAGACCGGTGTCATGTCGGCCTATGCGGAGCCCGGCGAACTCGACCAGGAACAGCACGACGCCGTTCGTGACGTGTTCGTCGTGCCGGGTGCCTGCACGGTGATACGCGCCGACCTCTTCGCCGAGCTCGGTGGCTACGACGACGGGATCGACTTCCTGGGCGAGGATCTCGACCTGTGCTGGCGAGCCCATGTCGTCGGCGCCCGGGTGATGATCGCCCCCGCGGCCCGGACACGTCACCTCGAATCCCTCGGGCACCGGCTCGGCGTGGACGACCGGCGCCGACGCTTCGCCCGCCATCGGCTTCGGACGACCTCGATCGCGTACGGGCGGTGGCACCGCCTTCGGGTGATGCCCCAGGCGTTCGTCTTCATGCTGTTGGAGGTCCTCTACGGGATCGTCACCGGTCGCCCCGATCAGTCCCGCGACGTTGCCGCCGCATGGCCCTGGAACATCCGCCGCCGTCGCCAGATCCGTGAGCGCCGGCGCCGACTCGCCTCCGTCCGCCGGGTCACCGACAAGGAGGTGCGGGCCCTCCAGGTGCGCGGCAGCGCGCGGGTGAACGCGTTCGTCCGCGCCCAGATCCACCGGCGCGACGACAAGATCAGCACCACGAACCGATCCACCCGCGGGCTCGGTACCGCCGTGCGCGAGGGGTCGCGTCAGTTCACGGGCGTGTTCGCGATCGTGCTCGGCATCGTGCTCGTGGTCAGCAGCCGAGGTCTGATCCTCGACGGGATTCCCGCGATCGGCGACTTCTCGCTGTTCCCCTCGTCGCCGGGCACGTTCCTGAGCACCTGGACGAGCGGATGGCGTCCCGCCGGACTCGGTTCTCCTGGTCCGCAACCGACCGCCTACGGCCTCCTGACCGTGGCCTCGTACGTGTTCCTCGGTGCCACCGGGCTGCTGCGGGACGTGCTCATCATCGGCTGCATCCCGATCGGTGCTCTCGGCGCGTGGCGACTCGCTCGCCCGATCGGCTCTGCCCGGGCCAGCGTCGCGGCGTTCGCCGTGTACCTGGCGATCCCAGTGCCCTACAACGCGCTGGCGAGCGGCTCCTGGAGCGGGCTGTTGATGTACGCGGCGTCACCGTGGCTGCTGTTGCTGCTCGGCCGGGCGACCGGAGTGGCCCCGTTCGGTCCGGTTCACGCCGAACGCGGCGAGAGCTTCCACGGATCGATGCGCCGCAAGCCGCTGGCACTGATCCTCGGACTCGGACTGCTGCTCGGGGTCGTCGGCGCATTCGTCCCGTTCGTGGTGGTCGTCGTCGGGGTCATGACGATCGCCTACGTCGTCGGTTCGCTCCTTTGCTTCAGGATCGCCGGAATCAGCCGCCTTCTCCTCGTGACCGTGTTGGCGAGCGCTGTTGCGGCCGCCCTGAACTCACCGTGGATCCTGGACCTGGCTCGTGCCGACTCGCCGTGGGGCGCGTTCGCCGGCGTCGGTGCGACGAGCGGTGGTGGCCTGTCGCTGGGTGAGATCCTGCGCTTCGAGACCGGTCCGTGGGGTGCGCCTCCGCTCGGTTGGGCGTTCATCCCCGCCGCGATGCTGCCCGTGGTGATCGGCCGTTCGTGGCGTCTCGACTGGGCGGTGCGAGCCTGGTTCGTCGTCGGTGCCGGATGGGTGTCGTTGTGGGCGGCCGAGCGCGGCGACCTCTCCTTCGCCCTGCCCCCGGCGGAGGTCATCCTCGCTCCCGTTGCGGCTGCGTTGGCGTTCACGGCGGCCCTCGGCCTGGCCGCCTTCGAGTCGGACCTGCGTGCCTACCGGTTCGGTTGGCGGCAGATCCTCTCGGTGCTGGCTGCCGTCGGCGTCGTGGCCGGAGCGATCCCTCTCGGGGCAGGTCTCGTCGACGGCCGCTGGCGCACGCCCACGTCGGACTATGCGAGCTCCTACGACGAACTGTTCGACCAGGGAAGCAACGGCGGATTCAGGGTGCTCTGGCTGGGCGACCAGGAAGTCCTGCCGGCCGGAGGTTGGCGCTACGACGAACAGCTCTCCTACGCAGCCACCTCCCAGGGAGCGCCGACGGTCCTCGACCGCTTCACCGCCGGGACGAACGGTGCCACCGAGAAGCTCGCTGACGCGATGCACATCGCGGACGAGCGAAGGACCAACCGCCTCGGGCACCTGTTGGCCCCGATGGGGGTCCGCTACGTCGTCGTGACAGAGAGGTTGTCGCCGTCGACGACGGGTGGGGCCGTGGCCGTGCCGACCCGGATCCGTGACGCCCTCGCCCAGCAACTCGACCTGCGTGAGATCCCGGTGCGCGACGGCATAACCATCTACGAGAACGCGGCCTGGATGCCGATGCGGGCCGTGCTACCCGGAAATGCCGTCGGCCCACGTGACGACCCGTCCGACGCCGTCAGCCAGGACCTGACGCAGTCGACGCCGGCCCTCACCCACGCCGACGGACCGGACCGCTTCACAGGAACCGTCCCACGGGTCGGGGACCTGCTGGTCTCGGCGACGGCCGATCCGGCCTGGAAGCTGCAGATCGACGGCATGCCGATGCAACGTTCGACGGCGTTCGGCTGGGCCAATCAGTTCGATGCGTCGGGCACCGGAAGGGCAGTCCTGACCTTCGACACGCCGCTGACGCACCGGCTGGCCGTCGGTGTCCAGGTCCTCTTCTGGGTCTTCGTGCTCTGGCTGCGCCGACGCTTGCGGATCAGCGAGAAGCGCATCGAGGCCAATGCGGAGGAGGTGACGGCATGAGCGACGAGCAGGAGCCCGGGACAGGGCACCCCGAGGCCGACGATCAGGAGCCGGAGACGCCGCAAGCCGCGGAAGAAGCCGTCGGTCGAGCAGACGGTGAATCGGAGGAGTCAGCCGCGGACGGTCTCGGCGGCCGCGACGTCGCGGAGGGCGACCTCGCGGACGACGACGTCCTGATCGCGGACGAACCCGACGGGAAGAAGTCCCGCAGGAAGCGTGAGTCGGCCAAGCGTCGAAGCGCCGGAGGTCGGCGGCGTCGACGCGGGCGGCGGATGACACCGCGCCGCTGGCTGCCGGTGCTCGTGTTCGCGGTGCTCGTCGCGGCAGCGGTCGTCGTCAACCGTTCCGACGACGAGGTCGAACGTCCGACCGTCCCCGTCGACCGCGCCGGCGTGGTCATGCCCGTGGCCGCCGGGCCGAGGGCCTTGTCCACCGCATTCTTCTGCTCGGGCGGGACGGCCACGGGCAAGCGGGGTGAAGCCGAGCTGGCCGTGCTGATAGCGAACGGCTCGCGCAAGGGCACCAAGGCCGACATCACCTTCGTGACCATCGCGGGTCGAACCAGGAAGGTGTCGGTCGACGTGCCCGCCGCAGGCCGGGTCCGGGTGGCGGCCGCCGACCACGTCGAGGGTGACTGGGTTGCGGCGACCGTCGACGTGCTCGGCCCGGACGTGGTCGTGGAGAAGACCGTGAACGGCCGGGACGGCTTCGAGCTCGGACCGTGCCCGACCACCGCCTCGGACCGCTGGTACGTCGCTTCGGGATCCACCGCCATCGGCGCCAAGGAACGGCTCGTCCTCTACAACCCGTTCCCGGCACCGAGCAGTGTCGACATCTCGTTCTCCACCGAGGACGGAAGGTTGACGCCCAGGGCCCTGCGCGGGTTCACCATCCCGGCCGGGAGCCTCAGGGTCGTCGACACCGATCTGATGCCTGCCCGCAAGGCCGAGATCGCGGCGACCGTCGTCGCACGCACGGGCAAGATCGTCGTGGACCGCGTCCAGAGCTACGACGGCACCGGCGCCGCGATCCCAGCGGACGGCGACGCCGCGGCGGTGTCGGCTCCGATCGGGCTCGCCTCTGCGTCGGGCACGTCCTCTCCGTCGACGAGGTGGGTGTTCCCGGACGTGGTGAGCGCCGAAGGCACCCGCACCCAGATCGCGTTGTTCAACCCGACCTCGCGGACCGCCGAGATCGACCTGGTCCTGAGCTACGAGGACCCGCGCCGCCGTGCCGCGATCGAGCCGGTCCAGGTGACGTTGCCGGGCATGGAGGAACGTCTCGTGGACCTGCGTTCGGTCCCGGGGTTGGAACTCGGTCAGCCGTTCATGCTCCGAGTCGAGTCACTGGCCATCGACGGTGATCCTGCGGTGCCCGTGGTCGCCGAGCAGGTGGTCCTGAACGCGCCGTCGGCAGCTCCGGGCGCGACCGAAGGCCGAGGTGGCGAGGGAGTCGGGGAGGAGGCCGGCGGCCCTTCCGCCGGTGGCCTGGTCGACGGGTTCTCGGTGACGGTGGGCAGCCCGGTCATGGCCCCGACCTGGTACCTCACGACAGCAGGGGCATCGCCGTCGAGGTCTGCGAGTGCCGTGGTCGCGAACGTCGGTGACGAAGCCGCGGCCGTCCGGATCGAGACCGTTCTCAACGGCAGCCGGACGCGTTTGCCGAAGGTATTGCGAGTACCGGCAGGAGACAGGCGGACGATCGACCTCGAAGACGTCGACCCGTCCGCTGCGATCGTGGTCAGCTCGTCGGTCCCGGTCGTCGTGTCCCGGACCGTCGTCGCGTCATCGGGATCCGGTGTGTCCTACTCGATTGCCGCACCGATACCCGCGGGTGTGAGGACCCTTCCTCCCGCCGATTGACTTTCGATCGGATCGAATCCCAAAGAGTGTCCTGCCGAGCGGGGTCACTGGTGCGACCTTCGGTCCGAGGTTGACGTAGCAGGGCTGCCAGTGGCTGGTGTGGCATCGCTGGTTCGACGGATCGGGTCGTTTCGCATGGCGCGGGCCAGACTGGACGGGTGCTGGTCGTTATCCCGACGTTGGTGATCCTCTGCGCGGTGGCCGCAGTCGCCGCGCACTTCCTGCGGAAACGGACGACGGATGCACCCGAACAAGGGGCCTCCTGGGAGGTGCCCGTCCAACTGGACCGGGCCGACTTCGACCACCCCGAGCGTCCATGGCTCGTGACGGTCTTCGCATCCTCGACCTGCCTCGCCTGTAAGGGGACCTGGGCCAAGGCCGAGGTGCTCGAGTCCTCCGCGGTTGCCGTGCAGTCCCTCGACAACGTCGTCGACAAGGACCTGCACGATCGCTACCGGGTCGACGCGGTCCCGATGGTCCTGATCGCGGACGAGACCGGTCGGGTACTGCGCTCCTTCATCGGTGAACCCACAGCCACCGACCTGTGGGCGGCCGTCGCCGAGGTCCGTGAACCGGGATCGGTGCCAGAAGGCTGCACCAGCGACGAGAGCTGCCACACCTGACGTGCACGGCCAGGCGGTCGCCCGGCCGGGTCTAGGAGGCGGTCGGACCCGAGGTTGCCGGTTCGGTGTCGGCTGCGGGGTTGCGGCTGCCCAACTCGACCAGCCGGCGAACCTCGGCACCGTCGAGCGTCTCGTGCTCGAGGAGGCTCCGGGCCACCAGGTCGAGGCCGTTGCGGTGCTCCGTCAACAGGTCCAGGCAGCGTTGCTCGCACGCACGCAGGATCTTCTCGACCTCTTCGTCGATGACCCGCGCGGTCTCGTCGGAGTAGTCGCGGGCGTTGCCCATCAGGTCCTCGCCGAGGAACACCTGGCCCTGGGAACCCCACGCCATGGGACCGATCCGGTCCGACATGCCCCACTCGCGGACCATGCGGCGGGCGCGTTCGGTGGAGACGACCAGGTCGTTGTTGGCGCCCGTCGACACGACACCGAACACGAGGCGCTCGGCGATCCGGCCACCCATGGCGACCACGATCGAGTCGTCCAAGAACTGCTGGCTGTAGGAGTGCTTGTCCTCCTGCGGAAGTTGCTGGGTGACGCCGAGCGCCATGCCCATCGGCAGGATCGTGACCTTGTGGACCGGGTCCGCCTCGTCGAGGAGCGTCGCCGCGACGGCGTGACCGGCCTCGTGGTAGGCGGTCAGCTCCTTCTCCTTCTCCGACAGCGCCATCGACTCGCGGCGCTGACCCATCAGCACCCGGTCACGGGCGTACTCGAAATCGTCGCGGGTGATCATCTCGCCGCCGCGGCGCACGGCGTGCAGCGCGGCCTCGTTGACCAGGTT
>JAGQSN010000374.1 GCA_020439555.1 Acidimicrobiales bacterium
CACCTACATGAACTCCTCGGCGGCGTTGAAGGCATTCGTCGGCGAGCACGGCGGCGCCGTCTGCACGTCGACCAACGCACGCCAGGTCCTGGAGTGGGCGTTCACCCAGGGCGACAAGGTCCTGTTCTTCCCCGACCAACATCTCGGCCGCAACACCGGTATCGCCATGGGTTACACCCACGACGACATGCAGGTCTGGAACCCGCGCCTCGAACTCGGGGGTCTGGACGAGGCGCAGGTCAAGGACGCGACGTTCCTACTCTGGAAAGGTCACTGCTCGGTCCACCAGCGCTTCAGCCAGGACCACGTCGCCCAGTTCCGGGCGGAATACCCCGAAGGCATCGTGATCGCACACCCCGAGTGCTCCCACGACGTCTGCTCGATCGCCGATCAGGTCGGATCCACCGACTTCATCATCAAGTCCGTTGCGGCCGCTCCTGCCGGCTCGACGATCGCGATCGGCACCGAGATCCACCTGGTCAACCGGCTCGCCAACGAGACCCCCGACAAGACGATCGTGTCGCTCGACCCGCTGGTCTGCCCGTGTTCGACGATGTTCCGTATCGACGGGCCACACCTGGCATGGATCCTGGAGAACCTCGTGGAAGGCCGCATCCTCAACCGCATCGAGGTCGACGCGAAGACCTCCGAATGGGCGAGGGTCGCGCTGCAGCGAATGCTCGACATCACCCAGGGTCACACCGCCGCTCGACGCTGACCTCAGTCCAAGTCAGGGGCCCGGAACGGGACCGCATCCGTAGCCGGATGCTGCGCGCCATCCACCCTGCCTCCCCCGCCCGGCTGCCATGATGGCGACCTCATGGACCTCGACGGCAAGACAATCCTTCTGACGGGAGCGACCGGGTCGTTCGGCAACGCGTTCGTGAAGCGAGTTCTCGACCGCCACCCCGGCGCGACGCTCCGCGTCTTCAGCCGTGACGAGTTGAAGCAGTCCGAGATGCAAGCGCTTCACCCGAATCGCGATCAGCTTCGGTTCTTCATAGGCGACGTACGCAACCGCAGTCGCCTGACCCGAGCGATGAAGGGCGCGGACATCGTCATCCACGCTGCGGCAATGAAGCAGGTTCCGGCCTGCGAGTACAACCCCTTCGAGGCCGTTCAAACGAACGTCCTCGGTGCCCAGCACATCGTGGATGCGGCGATCGACACCGGCGTCGAGCTGGTCGTCGCACTCTCGACCGACAAGGCGGTGAACCCGGTCAACCTCTACGGCGCAACCAAGTTGTGCGAGGAGAAGATCATCATCCAGGGCAACGCGTACGCGGCCGGTTCCGGAACCAGGCTCTCGTGCGTGCGGTACGGCAACGTCGTCGGCTCCCGCGGATCGGTGGTTCCGCTGTTCCGCCAGCAGATCGCCGAGGGCAGGCTGACGATCACCGACGAGCGCATGACACGCTTCTGGATCACCCTCGATCAAGCGGTCGACCTGGTCGATCATGCGGTGACCAACAGTCTCGGTGGGGAGATCTTCATCCCGAAGATTCCGTCGATGCGGGTCGTCGACCTCGCGAAGGCGATGGCGCCCGACCTTCCGATCGAGGTGATCGGCATCCGTCCTGGCGAGAAGCTCCACGAGGTCCTGATCACCGACGACGAGAGCCGCCACACCGTGGATGCAGGATCGGTCTTCGTCGTTCTCCCCGAGCATCCTTGGTGGAGCGATCGCACGCAGTCCATCAAGGGCGAACCGCTCAGCGACGGATTCGTCTACGCGAGCAACACGAACACCGAGTGGCTCAGCCCCGAGGACCTCGCGGCGATAGTTGATGCGTGAGGAAGGCAGCGAAGACCGGGAAACTCCCCCGCGAAAGCTGTCCTACGGTGCCCAGGCCGTAGACCAATCCGACATCGACGCCGTCGTCGAGATCCTCCGTGGCGATTGGTTGACGCAAGGCCCGGCTGTCACGGCCTTCGAAGAAGCGATCCGTGAGGCGACCACCGCCAGGTATGCGGTCGCGTTCTCCAGCGGTACGGCCGCGCTCCACGCAGCGGCAGCGGCCGCGGGCCTGGGACAGGGAGACGTCGTGGCCACCAGCGCGTTGACGTTCTCAGCGAGTGCTGCGTGCGCCCGGTACGTGGGCGCCACCCCCACCTTGCTCGACGTCGACCCCGAGACCCTGAACCTCGACCCGGCTGCTGTCCCCGACGGTCTCGACGGTCTCGTGGCCGTTCACTACGCCGGTCTCCCCATCGACCTCGCCCAGTTGAAGAACCGGCCCCGAGTCGTGATCGAGGATGCTTGTCACGCCTTCGGTGCCACAACCCCTACCGGCCCGGTCGGGTCATGTGAGCACAGCGACATGACCGCGTTCTCCTTTCATCCCGTCAAGCCCATCACCACGTGCGAGGGAGGAGCGGTCACCACCAACGATCCCGTGCTGTTCGAGAATCTTCGCCAGTTCCGAAACCACGGGATCGTGCGGCGCCCCGAGGTCGACCCCTGGTACTACGAGGTGAGTTCGCTCGGGTTCAACTATCGGTTGAGCGATGTACAGGCCGCTCTCGGGGTCAGCCAGATCGGGAAGCTCTCCCGCTTCATCGGGCGACGGAACGAAATCGCTGCGACGTATCGTCGCGGCCTCGACGGCTCGAACGTGACCCTGCCTCCGGCTGCTCCGCAGGGATGGACACACGGCTACCACCTGTTCGCCGTGCGTGTTCCCGAACGTCGGCGAGTCTTCGATTTCCTGGTGGGCCGCGGGATCGTTCCCCAGGTGCACTACGTTCCGATCCACCACCACCCCGTGTACGCGGACCTCGGTTTCGGTCCGACGGACCTTCCGAACGTCGAAGCGGCCTACCGGCAGCTCTTGTCCGTTCCGATGCACCCGTCGCTCACTGACGACGACGTGGACCGGGTCATCGCTGCACTGACAGAAGCAACTGCATGACGGTCGACACCCTCATCGTCCTTCAGGCCCGCATGGGTTCGTCGCGACTTCCCGGAAAGGTCCTCTCGGACCTCGGCGGCATGCCCATGCTCGAGTTCCAGCTACGTCGGCTCGTTCCGGTCACGTCGGTTCTCGACGCGACGATCGTGGTGGCGACCAGCGAGCACGAACGCGACGATCCCGTGGCGGAACTGGCCGCCGGCCTGGACATTCGAACGATCCGGGGTCCGGAGGCCGACGTGCTGGGCCGCTTCGCGATCGCCTCAGAGTCAATCCCGTCCGAGACGATCGTCCGGTTGACGGGAGACTGTCCCCTGACGGATCCCTCTCTCGTGGCCGAGACGGTCTCGCTGCACCGCGCAGCCGCTGCCGACTACACGAGCAACGTCCTTCCCCGCAGCTACCCGAAGGGACTGGACGTCGAGGTCTGCTCCGCCGACGTTCTGAACCGAGCGGCAGCGGAGGCCACCGCGCCGTTCGAGCGCGAGCACGTCACGCCGTTCCTCTACCGACGGCCAGATCGATTCCGCCTGGCCAACCTCTTCAGCGGTGAGGATTTGGGCCGTGAAAGGTGGACGGTCGACACGGCCGACGACATCGCTCGGGTCCGAGGCATCGTCGAACGACTCGCCGATCCGGTAGGCATCGGATGGCGGGAGATCCTGACCGAGGTCGGACGGGAGTTCACGGCATCCGAAGGCGAACTGTGGCTTCGACCTGTCGGGGCCGAGACCCCCGGGCAATGTCCCTGGGTTCGTACGTGGGCGGCGGAGGTCGACGGTCGCGAAGTGGGATCGGTGAGTGTCGAGTCCGGTGCCGGCGAACCGAGTTTCGACTATCTCGTTCCGGCTGTCCGGCTCGACGAAGCGAGAGCCGCCCTCACGGATCTGCTCGTCGGTGACCAGCAGATCCGTACCGACTGACGACGCCCGGAGACGACGAACGGTCCTCGTCACCAACTCGAGGCCGGTTCTCAGGTGATGAGGTCGTCCGTCAACGGCGTACCTCGATCGATGGCCCCTGCAGCGCGCCTGCCGATCACGTCCTTGAGACGACTGGGAGGAAGTCCACCGGCGGGGCGAATGGCACGAACGTTGCGCGACGAGAACTCCTCACCAGCCGCCATCGATTCGACCACGAACAAGCTGCGACGAAAGGCCAGGCTCGATCGTTCGGCCACGGACGGCCCGAAGCGCACCTGCCCGCGCACGGTAGTGGCCATCGCGACATCGTCGACGTACTGGGCGAACTCGGCCGGCTCGGCGGAGAACGCCGCATCAGGGCCACCGGCGGCCCTGGACGTCGTCAGGTGCTTCTCGAACACCGTGGCGCCGAGAGCCGAGGCAACGATCGCCGCCAACGACCCATGGCTGTGATCGGAAAGCCCGACGGGCGCATTCCAGCGACGCGACATCTCGGGTATCGAGAGGAGGTCCATCTCCCGGGGGTCGGCTGGATACGCCGAGTTGGTGCGGAGCAGGATCACTCCTCCGTCGCCGCCGCTCCTCGCTGCGTCGACGGCTTCGGTGATCTCCTCCTCTGTTGCCATCCCCGTCGACAGGATCAGCGGCCGTCCCGTGGAGGCCGCGTACTCGATCAAACCGAGGTCGAGAAGTTCGAACGAAGCGATCTTGTGTGCCGGCGGGTCGAACTGTTCGAGAAAGTCGACAGCGGACGCGTCGAAGGGCGTCGAAAGGCACATCATTCCGAGTTCGCGTGCCCGCTCGAAGAGGACCTCGTGCCATCCCCAAGGGGTCTGCGCCTCCGAGTACAGGTCGTAGAGGCTGCGCCCCGTCCAAGGGCTACCGGGCCCGACCACGAAAGGCGCCGAATCGCTGTCGATGGTCATCGAGTCGGGTGTGTAGGTCTGAAGTTTGATCGCGTCGGCGCCCGCCTTCGCCGCGATCTCGACGACCTCCAGAGCCGTCTCGAGCGAACCGTTGTGGTTGGCGGAGAGTTCAGCAATGACGAGTGGTGCGCAGTGCTCTCCGACGGGCCGCCCTCCAAGGTGGACGATCGGCGGCGGACCGCCTTCGACCCGCTGATCGTCCGCAACCATCGATCAGCATGCTACCCACGACGCCCGCTCGGCCGGAGGCTCTCCGTCCAGTCCGCGCCGCCCATCGCCGTCCGTGACAACATGCCTCACAAGTGACTGCGCCTCGGCCGAACTAGTACTTCGTCGACGGCGAGCGTCGACCCCACCGAAACGAGCGCAGGCCTACAGGGCGAGCGCCAACAGCACCCCCGAGCAAGCCGATGATCCGATACTGCCGCAACTGTGTGATGCCCGAGACCAAGCCGGACATCCTCTTCGACGAGTCGGGGGTCTGCAGCGCCTGCCGCCACTTCGAGATGCGCAGCGACGTCGACTGGGACGAGCGGCACCGTGAACTCGAGGCGATCCTGGATCGGTATCGTCGGCCGGACGGTTCGAACTACGACTGCATCGTGCCGGTCAGCGGCGGAAAGGACTCGACTTTCCAGACGCTTCGCGTACTTCAGCTCGGACTCAATCCGCTCTGCGTCACCTCGACGACCTGCATGCTGACCGACATCGGGCGCAGGAACCTCGACAACATCAAGAAGCTCGGTGTCGACTCGGTCGAGTACACACCGAACCCCGTGGTTCGCCGGAAGCTGAACCGGATCGGCCTGCGAGAGGTCGGTGACATCTCCTGGCCGGAACACGTTGCGATCTTCACCGGACCCGTTCGCTTCGCCGTGCAGATGCGCGTGCCTCTCATCATCTGGGGCGAGAACTCCCAGAACGAGTACGGCGGCCCGGCGGCCGCCGCCAGCGACAACGTTCTCACGAGGCGTTGGTTGGAGGAGTTCGGCGGCCTTCTCGGACTGCGCGTGAGTGACCTCGTGGGCCAGGAGGAGATCAGGCCCCGAGACCTGATCCCGTACACCTATCCGACCGATGAGGAGCTCGCGGACGTCGGCGTCACAGGGATCTTCCTCGGCTACTACCTGCCCTGGGACGGTTGGGGAAACCAGGTGATCGCCCAGGCGAACGGATTCGAGACGTACCCCCATTTCGTCGAGGGCTCGATCGTGAACTACGAGAACCTCGACAACGCCATGACGGGCATCCACGACTACTTCAAGTTCCTGAAGTACGGGTTCGGCAGGGCAACCGACCTCGCCTGCATGGCGATCCGAAGGGGACGCCTCTCCCGTGACGACGCGCTCGCGCTCGTCAAGGAACACGACGGCAGGTTCCCGTCCTCCTACCTCGGCGTTTCGCTGGAGCAGATTCTCGACGAGCTCCAGATGACGAGCACCGACTTCATCGACATCTGCGACCGCTTCACCAACAAGCGGCTCTTCGTGCGGGACCGGAACGGGAATCTCGTGAAGGACCGGTTCGGCAACCTCGAGAAGGTCAACTACGACAACGAACCGAGCGCGACGTCTTGACACTGTTCGTGGCAGTCGTCGACTACGGCATGGGGAACCTGGACTCCGTTCGCAGAGCGGTACAGCTACAGGGCTCCACAGCCACCACGACAGCGGATCCACAGGTCATCTCGGAGGCCGACAGGATCATTCTCCCGGGGGTCGGGGCCTTCGGTGAGGCGATGATCAACCTGCGTGAGCGTGGTCTCGACACGACGCTCACACACCAGGTTCTCGACGAACGAGTGCCGTTCCTGGGCATCTGCCTGGGCATGCAGCTCATGGCCAGATCCAGCACGGAACACGGCAACCATGAAGGGCTCGGCTGGCTCGACTGTGCGGTCGTCAAGCTGGAACCGGCTGACACGGCTGAACGTGTCCCACACGTCGGCTGGAACGAGGTCCACCCGGCGATCGACAGCCCGCTGTTCCACGACATCGACAACGACCGGGACTTCTACTTCGTCCATTCGTTCCACGTCGCTACGGACGACCAGGACGTTGTCCTCGCAACGACTCCATACGCAGGAGGGTTCAACTCGGCGGTCGGAACCCGAAACATGTTCGGAGTTCAGTTCCACCCTGAGAAGAGCCAACAGGCGGGACAGATCCTGCTCAAGAACTTCCTGACGTGGAAGGGCTAGGGGGACGATCACAGATGCTGAAGGTCCGGATCATCCCGACTCTGCTCTACCGAGATTTCGGCCTGGTCAAGGGCGAGCGGTTCGACTCTCAACGAGCTGTCGGATCGGCGCTCCAAGCGGTCAAGGTCTACAACCTGCGCGGCGTCGACGAACTGATGTTCCTCGACGTGACAGCAACCCGCCAGGACAGGGAGCCCGACTTCGCACTGATCGACGAACTTGCCGATGACTGCTTCATGCCTCTCACCGTCGGCGGGGGGATCCGTTCGGTGGACCATGCACGCCGCCTTCTCGAGGTGGGGGCGGACAAGGTCGCCGTCGGGACTGGCGTGGTCGAGTGCGAGGGTCTTGTCGAGGCGATCGCATCTCGGTTCGGAGCGCAGTGCGTGGTTGCCGTGATCGACGTCCGGCGGGACGACGACGGCAGGGCGAGCGCCTGGATCCGGTCCGGCACCAGCGCCACCGGCCTCGACCCCGTCGAGCTCGCGGTTCAGGTCGAACGAGCAGGAGCCGGCGAGATCCTGCTCCAGTCGATCGAACGCGATGGGACCATGATCGGATACGACCTCGACATGATCGCCTCGGTCAGCGACGCCGTCTCGGTCCCGGTCATCGCCTCGGGAGGCGCTGGCACCTACGAACACATGGTGGAGGCGCTCGGGTCAGGGGCATCGGCCCTGGCAGCCGGAGCGATCTACCACTTCACCCAACAGACACCGATGGAGGCGAAGAGCGCGATCGCCGCCGCCGGCTACCCGGTCAGACGGTAGGAGCGGTTACTGGGCGAGCGAGCTGAGGCCTACACCCGCCCCGGCCCCGGCACGGTCCTCTGTTCGATCCCATGACGCAACTACCGTTCGGACGCGCCGACTTCACGGAACCCGCCTCTTCCGTGCCTGCAACCCTGGAAGGAAACGACATGACAGATGCACGATCAACGGGCGAGGCAGGACGCCTTGAAGAGCTCTGGGCCGGCGATTTCGGCGACGAGTACGTGACGAGGAATCTCGCCGCCGGAGATCACCGCGAACAGTTCTGGACGGGCGTGCTCGACCGCTACGAGATCGGTTCCGCGTTGGAGATCGGCTGCAACATCGGCGCGAACCTGCGCTGGATCGCACCCACTGTCGGGGCAGGCAACGCCTACGGAATCGACGTCAACCGAACGGCCCTGGCGCACATCCACCAGTCGCTCCCGGACGCCGAGGTGATCTGGAGTCCCGCTCGCGATCTCCCCTTCCGTGATCGCCGGTTCGACCTCGTGTTCACGATGGGAGTGCTGATCCATCAACCTGAGGAGACCCTCCCTCTCGTCCTGTCCGAGATGGTGCGCACGTCAGCGCGGTACGTCCTTTTCGGCGAGTACTACGGCGAAAGCACCGAGGAGGTCCCCTACAGGGGTCACGAGGGCGCGTTGTTCCGGCGGAACTACGGAGCGATCTTCGAGTCCCTGTTTCCCGACCTGAGGTTGGTGGAGACCGGATTCCTGTCCAGGGACGAAGGATGGGACGACATCACCTGGTGGCTCTACGAGCGATAGCCTCGAATCCTCACGGGCGCGAAGATGTTTCAGGCACCAGCGACACTGCCACGTTGTTGATTCCATTTCGAGCGTGACAACACCAGTTCGTCCCACGGACGTACGCGACCCGAATCAACGGGGCCCGTTATGCCGCTGGTGGCCAGCCGCCGGCACAACCTTCACCTGAGAACCATGACTCTTCCGACGGTCGCTCACCACTGATGATCGGTCGGCGCTCAGCGGGAGCGGGCCGAACGTTCGATGCGGTAGGTCCGCCACGTGTGTTCGGAGTCCGATCCATCGCCGATCCTGATGAAGCCAGCCCCAGCCAGAGAGCGCCAGGACGCTTCGTTGTCCTCCATGACGAGGGCCTCGATGGCATCGAGCCGTGACAGCTCGTCGGACGCGAAGCAGAGCTGAACGGCGCCGACGAGCATCGCGGATGCCCATCCTTTACCTCGTTGTTGCTTTGCTATCGAGTAGGCCAGTCGTCCGACACGTCGGTCAATCTCGGACGTGTCGACACGGATCTGTCCGAGCGGTGAACCCCTGTGGTCAGAAGCGATCCAGATGATCGACTCGGGGGACTCGAGCTTCGCCGCCAACCATCGCTCGTGGTCCTCGAGCGGCACAGGGTCGGGATGGAACGACACACGGCGGGTGTCCGGATCGTTGGTCCAATCCCACAGAAGCATCGTGTCGCCCAGGCCTGCGGGTCGGTACTGCACCAGTCCTGATCGAACAACTGTGGCCACTCTGTCTGCGCCCTTTCCGTCGATCGTTGACCACCCGTGGGCTGAGAGCCGATCCCGCAGCGATGGATCGCCCGCAAGGTCACACACCCGCGAGGCCAACCCGTCCGCATCCACGTTCCTCAGGTCCCCGGCGTCGATCAACAGACCAGCCTCACCGGCGCGCCTGGCCACGACCTCTTGATTCTCGGCGACACAAAAGGCGACCGTCGGCACCCCGAACGCGCAGAGTTCCCAGATCGTCGAACCCGCAGCGGCGAGAGCCATGTCGACCGAAGCCAAGGTCGGACCAACGTCTGCGAGGCCGGCGAACGGTACGACGTCCATTCCAAGTGACCGAACCGAAGGGGAATCAATCACGCGCGCAGCCAGTTCCCGCAACGCCGGACCCGGGTCGGCGCCGAGTGAGACGAGTAGCCGGCGTGGCGGCTGCCTCCGGTCAGGGCGCCGATCCGGCCGTGCGGAGGTCACCTCTCCTCTGAGCAGAGCGAACTCGGCACCGAGCAGGAGCACACAGCCTTCTGCGATGTCGTGGTACGGCGCCGGAGAAGCGGCGAAGTTCTGATCCAACACCCAGTCTGCGTCGTAGTTGCGTCGCCGCCCTCCGTCGTCGATGACCATCACCCGGGCGTCCGTGCGCAGCCGACCAGGCAGGTCCGGAGGTAGCCCGTATCCATCGACCACAGCCGCATCAAGGTCCCCGAAAGACGGCATCAGGGATGCTCCCGCCGCCCGATATCTATCCGCCCACTCCTCCGGAAACGCTGATCCGACGAGGACCTCGACGCGACCGTTCCTCGCGCACCAAGCTTGGGTAAGAGCAAGGCAACGAGCGAGGTGGCCGGCACCGATGCCCGGTCCGTTCTCGGCGACGATGCCAAGACACGGCGAGGCGCTTGGGTCCCGAACCTCGACGTTCACTGGTTCCGCCGTCTCACGTCGTGTCGGGGTTGGCGAAGGAAGCACCACGAAGAAGTCCGTCGCAGATCCGGTCGACCGATGGGTCAGCTCCTGGCCTGAGGTCTTCGAGAGTTCGAATGGTCAGCCTGGCCAGACCCGGCAATGGCTCCACGACACCGGGTGCTGGAATCGGAGCTCGAAAGAAGAAGAAGTGTGCGTAACGCCGAGCCCGAGCCACGTCGACCGGAAGCGAGGTTGGGTCGGCGAGAGCCTCGTCGAGAGCTCGCTCGAAGTCTACGGGTGATGAGACGTCGACGGTGAAGCCTTTGCCCCTGTAGTGCGTTTCCCCAGCCACGATGACTGGTGTCCCGCCAAGGGCCAGTTCCAGTCCTGTGGTGGACGTGTAGACCAACCCGACGTCGCTTGCATCCATCAACGGGTACGAACTCGTCAGGTCATCTGGTTCCAGAACGGTCACGTTGGCCGGGAGTCGAGGAAACGTCCTGTGAATGAAGCCAGAGAGCGAGTCGCGCGTCACCTTGCCAGGCAGGTGAAGTTCCGAGGGATGGACACGAATTATGAGGTGGTGCTGTGGTCGTTCAGAGAAGGCATTGATCGCGGCCATTATCCATTCCTGGATATCATCGAATGCCAAGTCTCGATCTATGACGGCCGTATCCCAAGTGAGATTCGTGAAGAGAGTTGCAATCCGTCCAGATCCAGACTCAAATGACCGCTCCTGGAACTGCCAATA
Source organism: Acidimicrobiales bacterium (assembly GCA_020439555.1). GTDB lineage: Bacteria > Actinomycetota > Acidimicrobiia > Acidimicrobiales > Iamiaceae > Aquihabitans. The sequence continues at coordinate 10,890 of JAGQSN010000374.1, forward strand.
CTGATCGAACGCAGAACCCTTCCGCCTGGCCGCAAGATATGCATCTAGCTCGGCCTCTTCCGAAGTCGTCAGCTCTCTATCAGCTTCGGCCCATTCCGCGGAGAAGTCATAGAACCCCGCAGGCACGCCTCGGTGGAAGACGAGCGTTCCCTGCCGAAACGCCCGTTCGTAGGTGACGACGTCGATGCCCCGTTCTTTGCAGAGCGCCCAGGCGATTCCTTCGAAAAGGAACAGGCCGTTGAGAATGAGCACGAGGTCCGGCTTGGCCTCGTCCAGCACCGCTGCAATCCCTGTGGCGATTCTCCTCGCAGACCTCAGGAATGCCCGATTCGTGCGACCCCCCAGCGGATCATCGGTGATGTCGGCCGCGCAGAGGAACCACTTCAGAGGAATGTCGACGAGCCTCCCGAGGGGCAGCCCGTCCAGCTCTGCCTCCTTCAGGGCATCGATCGGCATCAGGTCCAGGTCAGGCCATCCGGGATCATCGAGCTCCCAACCGGCGCGAATCGTGTGCATCGGAAAGCCGTGTGACTCAATCGATTCGGCGTTGTACCTGCTGCATGATCTACACGGCATCGGAGGGGCTTCGTAGGTGTTCGCGCGATCGCAGATCTCCAGTCCCCCGCCACACGTGAGAAACGAGACTTCGGCGCCACGAAATCGCAGTGCATGGCCAATGACCGCCTCGTATTGCACGTGAGCCGCCCAGTCACGAGGCGAGACGATGAGCACCTTCTTGCCTCGGCCGTCGGCCATCCCGCCCGAGCTCGGCGACGCCGGACCTCCGAAGTCCTTGACCAGCCGCCGCGCCATCCGTTGCTCGGGAGCAGAACCGATGGAGCGAAGCAAAAGCTCGACACCCTTGCGGGCGTACTCCTCCATGCGGTCCGCACTTGGAACCGGCATCAGCGTCCCTTCCTGGGTCGCTGATCGAAGGGCCGGCCCGTGGCGATCCGGAATAGTCCGGACCAGAGCCCGGCGCCGTAGCCCCAATGACAGATCCCGAGCACGGCGAGCACCCTGTGAGGGGCCACGCCGGGATCTCTTGCGAGTCTCGCCGAGACCGCACTGGCTGCAGCCAGCCACACAAATGGTGGTGCGAGCTTCATCCACCACGGCCGCAGCACGAATGGCGCAGCCGCCGTTGCCCCTAGCAGCAACCCGGGCGCAATGGGACGCCAGTACGGCAGGGTCCTGTGCTTCGCGAGCGTCGAGGCCTTCGCGAGGCCGTAGTTTCGGTACTGCTTGAGCAAACCCGCGGGGGTGTCTCGGGGGAAGTACCACGACCTGATCGAGGAGTCGAGCAGGACGCGCCCGCCGGCGCGCCTGATTCGAAAGTTGAGCTCCTGATCCTCCGCCGCCCACTGGAGGTTGTCCTCGTCATACCCCCCGACATCGATGAGCGTCTGTCTCCACCAACAACCCAGGTACACGGTCTCGACGTCCATTCGGCCGGTCGCGTAATGAAACTTTCCTGGCCCCACGCCGAACGGTGAAGTGGTCACCGCGCTGACCGCGCGACCGAAGTTCGTCGTACCGACCGGCACCATCGGTCCGCCCACATTTTCGGCCCCTGACTCCCGCAACACGTCAACGCACCGTCGAACGTAATCGGGCGAATAGATCGTGTGAGCGTCAGCCCGGCAGATCACGTCACCGACGGCCTCCGCGATTCCAATGTTCATCGCCGCCGCCGCCGTTACCCGCGGGTTGTCGATCAGACGAACGACTCCTCCTTGAGCTTCAACCACCTCGCGGGTTCCATCACTGGACCCGCCATCAACCACCAGAATCTCGATGATCTCTCTCGAATCCTGTTTCAGCAGCGAATCGAGGCAGTCGCGCAAGTACCCGCGCTCATTGAGCGTCGGGAGCACGACACTGATGGTCGGGTTCTCGGGGTAGGAGGAGTCGTCGATCACCGCAACTGTCTATCGGAGCCATGACCGGGGATCGTGCTCCTGGCCGGTAGTCTATGTCGATGGCCGATCCCGACGCCGACGGTCTCGGCGAGGACACGGCATCGGCCATCGACGTGGAGCAACGTCCGTTTCGCCGACGCGTGTTGATCAACACCGCGGCCGTCGGAGTCGCCAACGGGTGGGCGATGCTCAGCACCCTCCTCAGCCTTCCGTTCGTTCTCCACGGCCTGGGCGCCACGAGGTTCGGAGTGTGGGCGCTGTTGCAGACCTTCTCCGCCGTCGGAGGTTGGTTCTCCTTGCTCGACCTCGGCTTGAGCACGGCGACGACACGTCAAGTGGCAGCTCATCATGCGATCGATGAGCGGCGCGGTGTCTCAGCGACGCTCGGCTCTTCGCTTGCGATGTTCTGTGGACTCGGTTTGGTGTCGGGCGTTGCCTTTGGGGTCCTTGGGTCGCCGTTGTTCTCGGTTCTGATCGACGTGCCCAGCACATTGGTCGACGAAGTTCGCTTGGCCGTCCTGGCCTTCAGCGTCCAGGTAGCGCTCGACCTGGTCTGCGGCGGCTTCCAGGCCGCCCTCGACGGCTTCCAGAGGGTCGACCTCTCCAGAGCGGTCGACATCGTGCGACGCACCCTCGTGGCGGTTGCCACCGCCGTAGCCGCAACTGCCAGCGGCGATCTCGGCCAGGTTGCAGTCGCCTCGGCGGCAGGGGTCGCCATCGCAGCGGTCTTCGGCCTCGGTCTCCTGATCCGTACGGCGAGGAGCTTTCGCCCAAGTCTCGACAAGGGGGAAGCCCGGGCCCTCCTAGCGTACGGGAAGACCGTCGCCGTGTTGCGCCCGCTCGGCGTCCTGCATCGCTCCATCGATCGCCTCATCGTCGGAGCGATTCTCGGCCCTGCCGCCGTGAGTCTCGTCGAGGTGGCCACCCAACTCCAGAACGGTGCCGACGCTGTCCTCTCGGCGACGTCCTACGCCGTTGTCCCCAGCGCCGCGCGCCTCGAGGCCCACGGCGAGACGTCGAAGCTCCGAGAGTTGACCGCAACCGGAACGCGGTACGTCCTGTTGGCGACTTGGCCGGTAGCCGCCCTCACCGCCGTGCTGTCCGCGCCGGCCATAGCCGTATGGGTCGGCAAGTCATATTCCGCCGCGGCGGGACTGGTCGTCCTTGCCGTCGTCAGCGTTGCGCTCGCAGCACCGGCGCAAGTCGGCTCGAACATGCTTCTCGGAACGGGCCGAGCAGGAACGATCCTGAAGGTCGCGTTGATCGGCATCGCCATCAACGCCGGCCTGAGCGTCGTCCTGGTGAACCTTGTCGGAACCGCTGGAACGTTCCAGGCCACCGTGGTGTCGGCCCTGGTTTCCTCGCCGCTCTTGGTCAATGCAGCCATCGACGATATCGACCTGCGCGCAAGGACGTTCTGGAGCGAAGCAGTTCTGCCGGCGGTCCCTGCGGCTCTTGCTGCGGGTGCGCTCGCCGGGCTCGTTGTACTCGCACCCTTGGCGCCGTGGCCGACGCTGCTCGCTGGTGGCTTTGCCGGTTCGATCGGCTGGTTGGCCGGCGCCATCCGGTTCGGCCTGAAGCCGAGCGAGGTCTTCGCTGTCAGTCGCCGGCTGCACCCGATTCGACGACCGACTCGCTCGGAAGTTCGAAACGACCGAAGACCTCCGGGTGCCGCTTCGCGAGGTTGACGAGATCCTCGGACGGCTCCGCGATGCTCGGCGTGGCGTATGGAGCTCCGAACAGCGACGTGGCCCATTCCATCTGGAACATGAGGCGATGCCCGTCCACCAGGGCCAGGCCCTTGTGCAGGCCGATCGTGTCGGCAAGGAACATCGTCCCTCTCAGGCCCTTGATGGTGGCGACGGCACCCGGAAACGCTTCCTCGACGACGCGGTCTTGATGTCTTCCGTCCCGCCTGAGCTGAGCCGGCTTCGTGATGTGTGAACCCTTGACGTACACGTGCGGACCGTTCTGGTCGCCCACGTCGGTCAGCAGGACGAAGAACTTCAGGAATCGCATGCGATCGAGATCGAAGTGGAACAGTTGGGCAGCCGAACTCGAGGCAACCTGTCCAACGGCGGCGCTCCACCACATGGCCACCAGGTCGAGGACCGGCGCCGAACCCAGGTACGCCTGGGCCACAGCGAGAAGCGACTCGTCAGCGAGCAATCCCTGGGCCTCGGGTGACGCGACCACGTCTTGTTCGTCTACGTCGTAGCGCACGGCAACTGGGCTGGTCGCGTCGAACCTGAGGCGATTCTCATCCCCACCAGTCAGCGGGCCCAGCGGGTGCACGAGGCGACACTCAGCCTTTTCTGCGATCCGCTCCAAGGCATCGCAGATCTCCTCAGGGAGGAGGTTCGGCATGACGGCGATCCCATCCCTGCGGAGCGTTTCCACCAAAGTGTCCACCTGCCCGGCGGCCACTCCCTCGGGCGAAGACGCCAACTCGAGCGGAGGGTGCATCCAGGTGTCGTGCGCGACGATCGAATCCCACAAGCCCGCGTCGACGTTCCCATAGGCCTTTCGCATCGCCCGGTAGGCGAAGCTCGGCGTCCGCCGGCCTGGTCCCCTTCGACGCTGACCGAGCGTCACCAATGGTCTCAGAACCGCGCGCCCGAACCATCGCGAGTAGACGATTCTTTCGCCAGGACTCATCGACCCTTGCCCTCCGATCCTGCAACGCTCCTGAGAGTGCGCGCCATCACCTCGAGGTCGAAGCGGATGCTCTGGTGCCTCAGGTAGAAGAACTCGTACTGGAGCTTCTCCAACGCATCGGACTCATCGCCCGCATACCCGTACTTGACCTGAGCCCAACCCGTGAGACCGGGGCGTACAAGATGCCGCATCCCGTAGAACGGCAGGATCTCGCTGAGTTCGCGTACGTAACGAGGTTGTTCCGGCCTCGGGCCGACGAGGGCCAGATCCCCGCGAAGGATGTTCCAGACCTGGGGCAGTTCATCGAGATGGGTGTTGCGGAGCAAGCGACCCACGGGGGTTATGCGCGGATCGTCCTGCGCCGTCCACGTGGACCCCTCCGACGCAGCAACGGCAACGGGTCGGTCGTCGGCGACCATCGTGCGAAACTTGAGGATCGTGAAGGGGTGCCCGTTCCGCCCCACTCGTTCCTGCCGGTAGAACAGCGGACCGCGGTTCCCGAACAGGTTGAGGGTCCAAACGACCGGGATCGACAGCGCGTAGGGCAAGAGTCCGACGATCCCGCCGACAAGGTCGAGGAGACGCTTGGCCCTCCCGTACCGGAGCCGGTGTACCTCGGCGATATCGAAGAACAACGAGGACCGCTCCAACTCCGAGACCGGAAGTTTCGCCATCCATTCTTCGTAGAACTCCTGGAGCGACCGAACCCTGACGCCGAACTCGTGCACAGCGCCGGCCTGTGCAACGACTTCTGCACTGGCCAGCGCCTCACGATCCAGAACTACCACTGTCCCGCCCGCCGTCACCGCGTCGACCAGCCGCCGCTCGGCCGAGGACGCAGACACCTCTTCGGGCAGGAGGTGTCGATGAAGTGTCCAGGGCTTCTCGGGGGTGCTCCGCATCTCCGCTCCGAGCCGTCCAGCTTCCCGTGCACCGGAGACCAGGACGATCCGGTCGCGTTCAGCCTCCCGTCCGAAACCCTTCCTGACGAGCGCAGAAACGATGAGGTGCCAGAGAACGAGCACCAGCGCAGCACCGAAGACCACAAATCTTGGAAGCAACGCGTCGCCGACAACCAACTGAACGAGCGATACGACGCCGGCGCTCGCAGCCGACGCTACGACCGCGAGCTTCAGAGACGCGGTCCAACTCTTGGCCAGGTCGGGAAGACCGACTCCGTACGTGGTGACCAGGAGGATCACGACATACGCGAGCGACCAGGCGAAACGAAAGGAACCCGTGTAGTCGTACGGCGGGTCCGCGACCCACGCGGCATGCACCTTGCTCATGCCGAGAACCACGACCACTGGCCCCACGAAGGTTGCCAGCAGTGAGAGCCGTCGCGTCACCGGCGGGCACCGGTGACGGCCCGGTCAGCGCTCATATCGGACCACGTCGATGGATGCACCGGACACGATCTCGATCCGCGTCGTATCGACACGGTGCATTCCGCCGACGTGGTCCGGAGTGTCGGAACCGGCGATGACGACCAATCCGAAGCGGCGGAAACCAGCCTGCCCGACGATGTCGACGGCGCGTTCGAGCTCGGCATTCCCCAAGGTTGCCAGCCAACGCCTGTCACCGTTCTCGGCAACGAACTCCCGTGGAAGGAACCCAGCCGAATCCTTGGCGATCAGCACCGGTTCGTCGATGGCTGCCAGTTCGTGGCCCGCCGACGCGAACCCGTTGGTCCGGACCACCATCCATGTGAAGCCGAAGGCCGTCACCAGGACCGCCGCAGCGACGACGATCCGCCGTACGACGATGTCGACGGACGCCAGGCGGAGCGCTCCGACAACCGTCAGCAGGAACGCACTCAGGAGGACGTATCTACCGCCCCACTGTGGACCGGCACCGCCGACGTACTGGAACGCCCACACCGCGGGCAGGGCCGCGACGGCGGCCAGTGCCAGGACCCGGGCGGGCAACCTCGATCGGTCGTTGGTGGCCCCGCCGTCCGCAGCGCGGCCACCAAGGCCGAGTACGAGCCCCGCGACTGCCAACGGTGACGCGATCAGCATCCCGGGGATGAACGCCAGGCCGCTCATGAACCCGAGCACGACCGGCACGACCGCGAGCGCACCGAGGGTCACGTCGGGGCGGTCCACCTTCCACCCGGGCTTCGCCGCCCTCCTGACGAGCAGACCGAGGGCGAGCACTGCGACGACTCCCAGCACCACACCCGTCGTCCCGGCGTCGAGGCCGAACGTGGTGATGAGCCCCTCACGAAGACGCGTCCCCGGTTGGGTCCCGAACCCGCCTGCGGTGCCTGAGGCTCGACCAGCGCGGAGCGTGCCCCCGAGAACAGCCCGCTCCAACATCGAGTTGCCTACGACGCCCACGGCCACGCCGACAGCGCTCGCCGCGCCGACCAACAGTGCGCCGCCGATTCGCCGCCTCGTAGCGAGCCACAGGCAAACCGCTGCAGTGACGAATGCACCGTAGAGCAGGGCCTCGGTTCTCATCGAGAAAGCGACGCCCCAGAGCAACCCGGCACCCGCAGCGAACGTCACCACTCGCCGGGCGGTCGTTTCCCCTTCTGCTGCCGCGGCGAGCAGTACACAAGCCCACGCCATGGCCGCCAACCCCAGCGTGTGCTCCCACAGATCGAGCGCGTACAGCAGCACCGGCCCGGCCAGTCCCGTCGCCCAGAACGCGAGCTCCTGCGCTGCTTCGTCGCCGCTCAAACGTCGTGTGAGGGAACGGGCGGCCAGTGCACAAAGAGCGCCGCCCAGCATCGGAAGCACCAGGGTGAGCCGGTATCCGCCCGCATCCCAGAGCGGACTTGCCGCGAGCATCAGGGGAACCGTCGTCACCTGCACCCATGCTCCGTCGTCGTTCTGAAGGGTCCCCCAGTAGCCGTGGAGGTCGCCTGCGGGATCCCAACTTTCAGCCCAGTAGCCAACATCGAGGTGTCCGACCGAACCGCGCGTTTCGATCGCCTGAAGCGTGACCACCTTGCCGCCCGTGTCGGTTCCCAGGTAACCCTCCGGACTGTTGGCGAACGAGAGCCCGACGTACAGCGCCAACAGAGCCAGTGTGGCTACCGCAGGCTTGCCCAGAACCCTGCGCCAGGCTGGAACTGGCCGTGGCTGCGCCGACCGCGCTGCACCCGGCGCATCTGGGGCACCTTGGGCGGACTCCCGCGAGGTGTCCCGATCGGGGGCATCGGTGATCGTCACCTGTTGCAATCGGCTGCCGACCACTTCCATCAAGGTTTGACCTGAGTCTCCGATTGGACCTCGTCGAGCCGCAGAGCCCGGTACACGTGAGGAAACCGCTGGCCGGAACCGTAGGAGTCCTCCTCCACGAGACTGTCCGCGACGGCGACCTCGTCCAGCTTCAACGCGAGCACCTCCGGTTCGCCGGCGAAGTGCTTGGCGACGGTACCGGAGACCTGCGCACCCCAGGAGCAGTGCACGAAACCTTCCTCGTCCAGCGAGGGCGGTGAGATGTGCCCTTTGCGTCGATGTTCGGCCAACGCGGTCGGGGTGACCAGGTGGTAGAGAGCTTCGGGTTCCAGGGGTGACGCCATCGCTCCCAGTTTCCCGGACCGGTCGCACCTGGGTGGGGACCCTCAGAGCTCATGCGGAGATGCCGACAGGATGAACCGTGCATCCCGCCGCCTCGTCGACCTCCGCCAGGCGGACACCGCTGGTGGCGGCTCTGGTCGTGACGGTTCTGTGCGCTGCATGGATGGCATTGGTCCTGACCTCGAGCCGAGGGGCCCCGAGCGTGCCGGACGACCAGACGATCGTGTTCGGCGATCGACCCAGCCCGGCAGAGATGTGGATCTCGAAGGTGGACGGCGTTCACTTCGCGCAGTTGGCGCAGGACCCGCTGTATCGCAACACGGTCCACAACTTCCGCGGCGACGCCCCGAGGGCGAGCTACAGGGCACTCCGACCGATCCAGGGATGGGTCGAGTGGGCAGCTTCGATAGGCGGCCGCCCGAACCTGCTCGCGCCGGCGATCATCGCATTGACCGTACTGACGATCGGGCTTCTTCCGGTCGCCGTGTCCGCGCTGGCTTCAGCTCTCGACCGTCACACGTTGAACCCGGTTCTGGTCCTCGGAACTCCCGGGGTCATCGCGAACCTCTGGGCTCCCGGGATGAGCGAACCGCTGGCCGCTCTCCTCGCTCTCGTAGGCAGCGCAGCTTGGCTCCGCGATCACCGTCGACTCGGCGTCGTCCTCTTCTGCGTTGCGGCCCTGACCAAGGAGACCTCTCTCGCTGTACCCGCAGGCCTTGCGCTGGCCGAAATGGTGATGACACGGCGGCTTCGCCGATCCCTTCCGCTTCTGCTCGCTCCGGCGTCCTACGTCGCGTGGTCGACGTTCGTTTCGATTCGGGTCGGACCCGTCGTGACCGACGAAGCGGCCGTCACCGGCTGGCAGCCTCTTGTAGGCCTGATCGATGCCGTGCCGCACTGGAGCGCCGCAGATGCAGTCGCAGTCCTCGCCATCGCAGTGTCAGCGGTCGTCATCGTCCGACTCCGGGAACCTGTCCTGACCGGGATGGTCATGACTCATATGGCGATGTTCTTCTGTATGGGGTCAGTCGTCTGGATGAATTGGTGGGGCTTCGGTCGCGCTGCGTTGCCTCTGACGCTCATCGCGCTCGTCGGAGGTCATCGGCGAACCGAAGGAGCCTCTGTCGAATCACTCGACGAGGCGTCGAACGAAGACCCTGGAGAGATCAGCGAGCCTGCTCCAGCAGCGGTTTGAGGAACTGACCGGTGTAGGACGTCGGCGTCGCCGCGACCTGTTCGGGGGTTCCCTCGACCAGAACCGTGCCGCCGGCTGATCCTCCCTCGGGCCCGAGGTCGATGATCC
>JAGQSN010000375.1 GCA_020439555.1 Acidimicrobiales bacterium
CCTTCGTTCCCGCACGGCCCCGCGGTCTGGTTGTTCGAAGCAGCGGTCCTGACGGGCGTACGCGAGGCCCGCCCAGAGGTGACGTCGTGCCCAACCGGGAGACTCCCGTTCGGGCACGGGGATGTCCGCCGCCACCTCGACCGTGTCACCTCGGAGCGAGACGGTGGTGAGTGCAGCCGACACGACCCAGGCGTCAACGTGTCGATCGGGCAACCTGGCGTGCAGTCCGAGACGTGTCGAGCGGACCACCTCGTCCTCGAGGTCGGCGGCGTCGACAGCACCCCACGAGCCGTCCAGGTCCGTCTCTTCGAGAAGGTCCTCCGGGCGGGGCGACGGCTCCCATCCCTCCGCGAGGAGCTCTTCGAGCGAGGTTTCCCTCGGGGTCCTGAACAGGTCGACCGCGACGTGGTGCATCGTCGCCCGGGCGTACGCGACGACCGGGTCGGACCCTTCGGACCGTTCGACCAGCGGTGAGGCTGTCAGCCGTTTCTGCACCTTCATCCATGTGTCCGCCAGGAGGTCCTCGACATGGCCTTCCCGGCCGGCTCCGAGCGACTGGAGAACCGACCGTGCGGCGGAGCGCGCGTCGGGCGAGGCGATCCACGCCGTGAGGCGCGCTTCCTGTCCACGACGGTCGTCCGTCTCCTCGAAGGGCATGCCGTCGAATGTAGGGCGCACCCCTGACAACGAAGCCCGAACAGCGCGCCGATCCGGGTGTGCCGAGGCAACCCGCGCCGACCCCCCTGACATCGCTCCGACCTGCCGTTGAAGGGGCATGGAACACAACAACACACCCACCACCAACCCCACCCACCTGTACGTCCTCCTCGACCGCTCAGGGTCGATGAACGCCATCAAGCCCGAGGTCATCGAGGGCTTCAACGGCTTCATCTTCGGCCAGCAGCGCTCGGGGGACGACGCCCGGCTCACCCTCGTCCAGTTCGACACGCACGACCTCGCCGAGACGGTCATCGACGACATCCCGATCCGCGAGGTCCGGCCACTCGGCTGGGACGACTTCCGGCCGCGGGGCGGCACCCCTCTGCTCGATGCGACCGGCCTGCTGATCGGCAAGGCGCGGCTCCGCACCGACCTGCGCGCCGCGGAGGGCCGCCCCGAGGACGTCATGTTCGTGACCATCACCGACGGTCACGAGAACGCCTCCCGGGAGATGACCCGTCCGAGGCTCAGCGCCCTGATCGAGGAGCGCGAGGCCGCCGGCTGGACGTTCGTGTACCTGTCGGCCGGTCTCGACGCCTACTCGGATGCCCGTTCGTTCGGCTACAAGGCCGCCTCGGTGCAGGCCTTCGCGCCGGACGCCGAGGGAGCCGGTCTGGCCTTCACCTCCCTCGAAGTGGCCGTCAGCGCCCATCGGGTCGACAAGCGGGCCGGTCGACCCGCACCGGCAGCAGGCGTGTGGCGCGGCGTCAAGGCCGCCGAAGCCGACCGGCGTGCCAAGCGCGGCGACGACCGGTGATGCTCGAACTCACCGACCAGTCACCCGCCCACGTAGCGGGCAAGGTGTTCGGCGGTGACGGTCGACCCGTCGGCGACGAGATCGGCCGGGGTCCCCTCGAACACCACACGGCCGCCGTCATGGCCGGCGCCCGGACCGAGATCGATGATCCAGTCCGCGTGGGCCATGACGGCCAGGTGGTGCTCGATGACGATCACCGACTTGCCGTCGTCGACGAGCCGGTCGAGCAGGGCCAGAAGTGCCTCCACGTCGGCGAGGTGCAGACCCGTCGTCGGTTCGTCGAGAACGTAGATGCCACCGGACTCCCCGAGGTGGGTCGCCAACTTCAGCCGTTGACGTTCCCCACCCGACAGGGTGGTGAGCGGCTGACCGAGGCTCACGTAGCCGAGGCCGACGTCGACGAGACGGGCGAGGATCTTCTGCGCAGCGGGCACCTTCGAACCGTCCGCAGCGAAGAACGCCTCCGCGTCGGTCACCGGGAGAGCGAGGACCTCCGCGATGTCGAGTCCCCCGAAGGTGTGCTCGAGCACCGCCGACTGGAAACGCTTGCCCTCACAGTCCTCGCACACCGTCGCGACCGTCGCCATCACCCCGAGCTCGGTGTAGACGAGGCCCGCCCCGTTGCAGGTCTGGCATGCACCCTCGGAGTTCGCGCTGAACAGCGCCGGTTTGACCCCGTTCTCCTTGGCGAACGCCTTGCGGATCGGTTCCAACAGCCCGGTGTAGGTGGCGGGGTTGCTGCGCCGGGACCCCTTGATCGCACCCTGGTCGACGGCGACCACCCCGTGGGATTCACCGAGGGGGCCGTCGACGAGCGCGCCGCGCACGAGCGAGCTCTTGCCGGAACCGGCGACACCGGTGACCACCACGAGCACACCGAGGGGGATGTCCACGTCTACGTCGCGCACGTTGTTGGTCGTGGCGCCCCTGACGGGGATCACCCCGGTCGGGGTGCGCGCTTCGGTGCGTAGACGAGCCCGGTCGTCGAGGTGGCGACCGGTGACGGTGTCGCTCCGGCGCAGTCCGTCGACGTCGCCTTCGAAGCAGATCGTCCCGCCGGCGCTGCCCGCGCCCGGGCCGAGGTCGACGACGTGATCCGCGATCGCGATGGTCTCGGGCTTGTGCTCCACGACGAGGACCGTGTTGCCCTTGTCCCGTAGCTGGAGCAGCAGCGAGTTCATCCGCTCGATGTCGTGAGGGTGCAGCCCAATCGTCGGCTCGTCGAACACGTAGGTGACATCGGTGAGCGACGAACCGAGGTGGCGGATCATCTTGGTCCGCTG
>JAGQSN010000376.1 GCA_020439555.1 Acidimicrobiales bacterium
CCCTTTCCGATCCCTGAGCGGAGTCGAAGGGTCGGGTGCACCGGTACGGTTGCGTCGTGCTCCGGATCTCCCGCACCGCCCACCTCGACATGATCGACCACGCCATCACGGGACTCCCCGACGAAGCGTGCGGCCTGCTCGGCGGAAGGTGGGGGAGCGACCACGTCGAGGTGTTCGTTCCGGTGCGCAACGCCGACGCCTCGGCGAAGACCTACTCGGTCGGTCCGGACGGGTTCCTGGCGGCGGATCGGGCACTCGGTCCGCTCGGCATGGACGTCATCGGCGTGATGCACTCCCACACCCACACCGACCCGTACCCTTCCCCGACCGACATCGAAGCGGCCGACAGCCCGTTGCTCGTCGGCTGGCACTTCGTGATCGTGTCGCTGCGCGACGAGGAGCCGATGTTGCGTTCATGGATCCTCGACGACCGGACCGCGGTGGAGTCCCCGGTCGAGATCGTGGCAGACGTCCCCTCCGAAGCCACAGGTCGGTAGCTACGAAGACGGCGACGGCCACCCCGGGTAGGGGAAGCGGCATGCCCTGCCCGTAGAATCCTGATCGTTCCCGTCAACTTTCTCCGGAGTTCGCGCGCCGTGGCGCTCTACCGCAACGTCATCGACCTCATCGGTGACACACCGACAGTCGACATCAGTCCGTTGAGCCCGAACCCGAACGTGGCGATCTACGCCAAGCTCGAAGGGCAGAACCCGGGCGGCTCGGTGAAGGACCGGGCGGCCAAAAAGATGATCGAAGCCGCCGAGGCGGAGGGCAAGCTTCAGCCGGGTGCAACGATCATCGAGTCGTCGTCGGGCAACACCGGCATCGCGTTGGCGATGATCTGCCGGATCAAGGGGTACACGCTCAAGATCGTCCTGCCGGAGAACGTTTCGGTGGAACGACGGCAGGCCCTCGAGGTGTGGGGGACCGAGATCATCCCGTCACCGGCCGGCGAAGGTTCGAACGGCGCGATGGTCCGAGCCAAGAAGCTCGCGGCGGAGCACCCCGAGTGGTACTTCCCCTACCAGTACGGCAACGACGCGAACCCGCGGGCCCATTACGAGACGACCGGCCCGGAGATCCTCCGTGACGTCCCCGACGTCACGCACTTCGTGGCCGGTCTCGGCACCGCGGGAACGCTCATGGGCGTCGGCACCTACCTGAAGGAGCAGAAGCCCGACGTACAGGTCTGGGCGATCGAACCGCCGGCGGGCGAGATGGTCGACGGGCTCAAGAACTTCGACGAGGGCTTCGTGCCCGAGGTGTTCACCGACTGGAAGGGATACGACCTCCTCGACCGCAAGATGATCGTGAGGCCCCGCGAGTCGGTCGAATGGACGCGCCGCCTCACCGAGGTCGGCGTGTTCGCAGGCATCTCCTCGGGTGCGATCGCCGCCGGTGCCGCCAAGTGCGCCGCGGCGATCGACGAGGGCGTCGTCGTGATGATCGTCTGCGACGGTGGCTGGAAGTACCTCAGCACCGGTGCCTGGACCGACGACCTGGACAAGGTCGAAGCCAGGGCGAAGGGCATCATCTACTTCTGACCGCTGGCCGCGGCGGCGGTCACTTCGGCGGCAGCAGTGCGGCGGGGTTCATGATCCCGTCGGGGTCGAA
>JAGQSN010000377.1 GCA_020439555.1 Acidimicrobiales bacterium
GGAGGTCGGGGGTTCGATTCCCTCACGGCCCACCATTTGAGCTTGTAAGTCTCGCGTGGACGGCCCGACACGATTGCGGGTCACGGCGCCAACGGATTGGTCCAGTTGAGTCCGGGGAATCGGGCGAAGTCGGAGTCGCAGGAGCAGAGGGTGGCTCCGTGCTCGATCGCCAGCGCGGCCAGGTGTGCGTCCGTTACGAGGTTGCCGCCCGTTCCGGTTGCTCCGAGTAGTTCGCGCACCAACTTCGGGTGCCTGTTCGTCGGCTCGGGAGTAGTCACAGACGTCTGTGCCAGCCAGGCGTCGACGTAGTTCATTGCTGCGTCCGCTCGGAGCGGTGGATCCATGATCCGGGCGTTCGTCGTGATTCGGACGAATGCCAAGAGCACGCTCCATGGCAACGCGACCGTCTCGCTACCCGACAGTGTCTCCTCGAGCCAACTGCGGGCGGGACGATGTCGCTCGGCGGCTGTGTTCGTCGCGTAGATGAGCAGGTTTACGTCGACCAGTTTCACTTGCCGACTGAAACCTTTCGGATCAATTCATCGTCCTCCAGCGCCGCAGCCAGCGCGAGGGCTTTGTCCAGGTCGACCCCAGGGCGGATCGTCGCATGGAACGGCTCCACCACGTATGGCTCTGACGCTGGAGCGTCCGCTCGAAGCCCGCGCCTGAGGAGATCGTTGATCGTTTGCTTGAATCCCGTGCCGCGTTCGCGCATCAACTCCCGTACCTGTCTGGCCACGTCCTCTTCGAGTGTGATGGTGCTTCGCACCTAAGCATCATAGCATCATGTGCTCGGCGGCCATGGATGTTTCGATGATGTCCTGGGTCAGGAGGGGTCCAGAGCTGTAGCCCACAGGCCGCCTGTGGGGCGGGGTCCTATGGCGACGGTTGCGTATGCACCGGAGGAGAGGGGTAGGCGGAATCCGTTCTCCATGGGGACTCGGTCGCACGTGCGGTCGATCTTGAACGAGAAGCCGAACGACAGTCCCGATCCGGGACCATCGAGGACCCGGGACACCTGCTGCCTGCACCCGGCCGCCCGGTATCCGGGACTCTTCGTACGTTCGTCCACGAACGGGCGGAGGGCTGGCGCAACAAGGTCCTGCATCGATGCGTACCCCGGAGGGTTGTGTCCCGTCGTGTACATCACGACCAACGCGTCCCGGGCGATCGCCCGGCGTGTCGACTCGGGGACCTCCGGTCGCGTCGGCGGGTTCGTCACCGGTGGGGTGGTGGCCGGCGTAGTCGCCGGAGGGGCAACGTCGGGGGGAGCCGTAGTCGTTGGGGAAGAAGCCGGCTCCGTCGCCGGGGTGACCGTCGTGGTCGACTGAGCCGTGGTCGTGGTCACCGCGGCGGCCTGGGTCGTGGCCGGGGCAGTGGTCGTCGAAGGGTCGACGTGAACCTTCGGGGTGGAGGTCGTGGGACCGGCTGCGGCCTTCTCGGTGTCGTCGGCCGGTGAGCCAGGCCCTCGCGAGCCGAGCAGTGCGGCAGCTCCACCGGCGAGGACCAGCACGACCAGGCCGATCGAGAACGTCTCCCACAGGTCACGGCGGGCGGGCTTGGCCGCGGCCCCGCAGCGGGGGCACACCTTGACGCCGTTCGACAACTGATGGCCGTTGGCACAGATGTAGGGCCGTTCGGCCATTGCGCCTCCCTGTCGCGGCGGTCTCTCGATCTGTTCCTGCGATGTCCGTCGGCAGGCTAAGCGCGGCGCTGAGGGGTTTCAGGCGTTCGGTTCACCGACCGAAGTGGTCCGCCGACAGCGACGGGACGCTGGTCAGAGGCCGGTTCGACCGTGCAAGAAGGCAGCGATCCAGGCCGCGACGGCCGGAGAATCCAGTTCGTGCGACAGGGTCGTGGCCGCCTCGTCGGTCAGTTCAGCGCCGATCCGGTCGCGGCGCAGAGCCAGCAGACCCGCCGACACGCCCGTCGTGAACTCGGGGTGCGGCTGGACCGAGAAGGCATTCGTGCCGTACACGAGGCCGGCGTTCGGGCAGAACTCGCTGGTCAGGAACACCTCGGCGCCGTCGGGCACCTCGACCACCTGGTCCTGGTGGCTGGCGACGACCCGTACCGGATCCGGTGCAGGTTCAGAGACCCAACCGGGACGCGGGCCGGTCAGGTGGTAGTCGTGAACACCGATGCCCCAGCCGACGTCGGCCCGCTGGACCTGGCCGCCGGCAGCCTGGGCGAGCACCTGGTGGCCGAAGCAGATCCCCACCAGTGGAACCTTGCGGTCGAGCAACCTGCGGCACAGATCCTCTAGGTCACGGATCCACTGGGCGTCCTCGTACGCGGAGTTGGCCGAACCGCTGATCACCCAGCCGTCATGGCGGTCGGCACCGTCGAGGTCGGTCGGAGCGCCGTCGTTCTGGAGGTCGTAGGTGAGCAGATCGATCCCGAACGGTTCCAGCATCGCCGTGAACAGTTCGGGGTAGGTGCCGTTGTCACGGGCGACCTCGTCGGGCATGTAGCCGGCCAGGAGCAGGCCGACGCGTAGACGCTCGGGCATGACGGCACCCTACCGGCGGGTCATTCGGGGCCTGTCACTCGTATCGCATCCCGATCTCCCGCAGGAGCTCGATGAACCTGGTGCCGGCGTCGGGGGCCGGTTCACCGGGCGTATAGCTGACCGCGTTCAGCTTGCCGGTCCACGGGAAAGTGCCGTGTTCGAGGTGGATGTCCCACGAAACCGGCGAACGCCGGTCGATACCGACGTTGATCCCCTCGAACGGTGCCATCGCCCCGAGCATCAGCAGGTCGTCGATCCGGCCGACCGAACGGTCACCTACGAACACCTCCACGTTCCACCGCCAACTACCCGGCGCCGTCACCTCGACGCGGATCGAGCGGGTCCCCTGCGGGACGGCGCCGCACCGCAGTTCGGCCATCTTCCCGTAGCCGTTGTGCACGAAGACCAGTTCGTCGCCGTGGTCCACGTACAGGCCGTAACCGCCGCCCTGGTCGCCGTGCGCGAACAGGTAGCCGCGGTCGCCGGCGTTGAAGTCCAGGTCCACTTCCACCGTGAACGACCGCCACTGGATGAGCTGCTGGGAGCGGTAGCGCTCGAGGGTGTGCGTCCCGGCGACGATCCGGACCGGCTCGGTCAGCGGCTCCTCGTACGGGGGGCGCACGACGTAACGGAGACGGCTTCCCTCGTCCAGCGGGTACACCTGGTTGCGGCGGGCCTCGGACTCCCACGTCTCGGCCATCGCAGCGACACGGTCGGGCTGCTCGGACGCCAGGTTCGTGGTCTCGGTGCGGTCCGAAGCGAGGTCGTACAGCTCCCACTCGTGATCGCCGAACGGCGTGAGCGCCTCGTGCCGCGTGACGATCTCCCAGTCGCCGTCGT
>JAGQSN010000378.1 GCA_020439555.1 Acidimicrobiales bacterium
AGCGAAGCGAACGCAGTCGAAACCCCTGACGGGTCGTCATCTGGGTCAGAGGGTTTCGAGGGGGCCTTCGGGGCCGGTGCGGGTGTACCACTCGAGGCCGTACACGTCCGCGAAGTGATCGGGCGGCATCGCCAATGGCGACGCCGACTCGGGGATCTGACTGGCGTGGGCCACCATGGCCCGGCGTTTCTCCACGAGGAAGTCGGAGACGTCGACGGTCAGGGCGATCTCGACCGACGACAGTCCGAGCCTGGATCGCGCGAGGCCGAGGTCCCCTGCGAGCACCGCCTCTTCCACGACGTGCGTCTCGACGAAGTGGAGGTGTTCCCGGTCCACGGTCGCGCCGTAGACGGTCTCGATCCCGGCGATCGCGGCGGCCGCCTCGACCACCCTCGTGACCTGGATGTGATCGGGGTGGTGGTAGATGCCGTGATCGTCGTAGCCAACGACCGCCGACGCCCCGACTTCGGAGAGAAGCTGCGCCAAGCGAGCCGCCGCCTCGGGAACCGGTGCCGTCCAGAAGGAAGCCGGGTCCTCGTTGGCCGGGTCGCCGGCCATCCCCGAGTCGCGGTAGCCGAGGAACCGGACGTCCCGACAGCCGAGTTCGGCCGCGGCACGTCGACACTCCTCCCGACGGACAGCTGCGAGCTCCGAGGGTGAGCTCACATCGGCTGCGAAGTCGGGCCGGACCTCACCCAGTTCGCCGCCGGTAGCGACGACGAGAACAGTGGATGTGCCGGTGGCCGCGAGGCGAGCCATCGTCCCGCCCGTGAAGATCGCTTCGTCGTCTGGGTGGGCGTGAACGAACACCACCGCACCGTCGGACGTCATGGCCGCAATCGTGCCAGCTGAGGTTCGCGTGGCAGGCAATCGGGTCCTGCGACTACCTCGAAGAACGACCGGCTCGTCGACGTCGCTAGGTTGCGGCCGTGGAGATCCGTCGTCGTGGCTCGCTCGTGCTGGTCGCGATCGCCGCTTTCGTGGCAGTGGTCGTGCTCGTCAACGTCCTAAGCGTCGTGGTGTTTCGACTGCTCTGATACCGAAGGTATGTCGTTTCGTAGGGATCTGGGACTTTCACGCACTCTGGGTGGCGTCCGGTGGTGACGCTTGTTACAGTGCCCTCCAAGCAAATCGCTAAAGGGAGATGGAATGACTGCCGATAACGAGACCTTCGACAGCGAGGACGGGCTCTCTCGCCGTGACGCACTCCGCAAGGCTGCCGCCATCGGCGCCGTTGCGGGCGTTGCCTGGACCGCCCCAGCCGTGAACGGGATGTCGATCGTTCCGGGCTTCGCCTCGGCCGGATCCACCACCGAGCCGACCGAGCCGCCCAAGCCGCAGATCACGGCACAGGGCACCGCCGACAAGACCCTCGGTTGCTTCAGCGGTGCCGTCGGAGACGACGTGTTCATGCCGTCACTCGGTGACGGCTGGTGGCACTTCTACTTCCAGGGCTGCTCGCTGTTCAGCACCGAGTCCGTCGCTCTCCACGATCCGCCCGGGGGTCCGTTCGCCAACGCCTATGAGCCGCCCACCGGTTACAAGTGCAAGATGAACCTGACGGCCCCTGGGGACCCGAGCACGGTCCGCTACACGACGGGCTATGTCTCGAACCCGATCAACGGTATCGCCGACACCGGTGGTTGGGTGTTCATCGGTACCGCCGCCTACCCGAACGGCTACGGCGACATGGGCTGGCAGATCATCTGCGACCCCATCTGATCGTCGTATGACAGACGACGCCCCCGTCAGCGGGACGTCGCCGAAGTACTTGACGGAGCCCGCGGCCAAGGCCGCGGGCTCCGTTGTACCTGTAGGCGAGGAGTCCCTGCACTGGCAGCCCTGGGCCACACCGGTGCTGCTCGACGCCCGCACCGGAGCGATACTTCAGGCTTTCGACGGGTCACCGATCGAAGACCTGGCACAGGCCCTCGCCGAGGTGGAACAGCGACCGCTGGAGCAGGTCCGGTTCGAACTCGAGATGGTGGCGCGCCACCTCGCCGGCAACGGCCTCCTGGAGGACGCGAGGGTCCGTCCCCGTTGGTCGCCTGCTGCGCTCAACCGACCCGTGACTCCGTGTGACAGCGAGGCGTGGAACCTCTCCAAGGCGCAGATCACCGACTTGGTCGTCGGTGGCCGCAAGGCGACGTGCATCGTCGGGGACCCGGAGGTGTTCGACGTCCTGACGAGCCAGGACCACTTCGAGGTCCTCGGGCCGCCCGAGGACATCATGTTCACTCCGATCGAACTCATCCTCGCAATGGCGCCCGGACCACGCGGCGTCCATCGACTCTTCGGACGCGCGGGCCGGGTGCTCACCCGCTCCACAGACCGCGACGAGGTGGTCCGAGCCTTCTTCTCGAACCTCGATTCACTCGCCTGGACCCGATCCAGCGAGGAACAGGTATGGCTGGACGCGGCCGCGCTTTCCAGTCACACGAACGGAGTCGCTCTCCTCTCAGGAAGAGCGCTGTACGACTGGGCACGAATGGCTCGTCCGCTCGAGCGCGCAGGCTACGCACTGCTCGAGACGCCCATGGTCGCCATCTCGGTTGAGGACGGACGTGTCTCGGTGGTCGCACCACCTGCCCCGGATCCTGCCGTCGTGGCGATGGCCCACAAGTGCATGGGTGACGACCGGCCCGTGCGGCCAGATACCTACGGCGACCTGACGGTTCGGCGTATCGATCTGATCGCCACCGACGAGGACATGACCGCGCTCCGGGACAATGGCCACGATCCCGATGCAATCGACGCCGGGCTCGCAGCTCAACGTCTCGCCCTGCTGGCTCACACAGCCGCGCTCGACATCTTCCCGGAAGATCCTCCGCCGCAGGAACGAACGATGGCGATCCTCCAGGGAGTCGCGAACCTGGCGCTCACCCCCGGCGTTCGGACGCGGGCCCACTCGCAGATCAAGGACCTCACCAAGTCCCTCACGTCCTGAGGATTCGGGTTCAGGGCCGGGGGGCGAGCAGGCCTGCTTGCCGGAGGGTCGACTCGAACTCCCTCACGGCGTCGACGTCGGGCCACTCGTCGGTGGGAAGGCTCGCCCAGAGCCCCGCACCCGTCTCGTTGACGGCCAGCACCTGCTCGGTACCGGCGTTGAGGATGAGCGCACCACCGTCGAGGCCGAGCGCGTAGGCGCCCGGCGCAGCCTCGAAGCGCTTGCCGGAAGTCCCTGTGGCTTCGGCGGTGTCACCTGGGTACGAGGAGCCTTCGCTCGGCGTGTCCGACACGGTGTCGGGCCACACCCACCAGTCCCCTGCCGGCGCAGACGGAGGTTCTGCGAGCAGTTCGGCGACCGCTTGCGCACCTTCGGCCGACGTCCTGTACCTGACTCTGACGACCGGGACAGTCGTCACGAGCCAGCCGAACGCCGAAAGCGCGTCCACCGGGTTCGCGACCAGGTCGAGGTTGTTGTCCATCAGTGCCTGTGCGGCCTGGACAGGACCGAGGACTTCCACCCCCGGCGTCGCGTCCGCGTCTCTGCCGACGAGGACGACCAATGCCGGCCGACCCGTGAGGCGGTGCCGGCCACCGAGCCGGCTCACCGGGACGAGAGTCGTTCCCGTGGCGTCCGCGAGCTCGCTGCCGAGCGGCTCCGGCAGGTAGGCGGTGCCGCCCTCCTTGCTGGCCATCGGTCGGGTGAACCCGGCGACGACCCCTTGGGCCGGGTGCACTGCGACCTGTTCGTCGGTGAGGAGTTCGTGGCCGAGAGCCACGAGGTGCGCCGTCAGCGTCGACTTTCCTGCCCCGGAAACACCCAACACGAGGGCCGTCGAACCGTCCTCCCGGGCGACGGCTCCGCCGTGCAGGCGGGCGGGAGCGGAGCGGTAGAGCTGCCGGTAGGTCACGAGGCCGAGGACTCGATCGGCCACTTCGGCAGCGGAACTGGTGCGCACCACCATGTGCGGCACGTCGCCGACCACGCCGCTCTCCCCCAACGCGATCCGCCAACGTCGCTCGTCACCGCTCCCTTCGGCGCGGATCTCGACGGGTTCGACGCGTGGTTCGGAACGACTGCCGAGTCCGTCGGCAACTGCCCGGGCTACGAGGTTCTCGACCTGATCGCCGGAGAGGCCGAGCACCTCCAGCGAAGCAGCGACGTCGGCCGGGTCGTCCGCTTCGATCGAGACCTTCAGGTGGACGACCTGTGCGGCGAGGTTTCCGCCCTCCTCCACGACGGCGACGGTGGCCAGCGTGAAACCCTGTCCGGCCCGGTTCTCGTCGGCCTCGGTGCCGCCACCGTCGGGCCCTGGTTGCGTCTGGTCGGTCACGTCCCGTCGCACCCGTGTGATCCGGTCAAGTCCGGGTGAGGACCCGCAGGGAACCGACCGCCCGACGTTCCGTGAAACCGTCATCGAGTGCCCGCAGGTAGATCTCGTAGGGTGGCCGCCCTCCGTCCGCGGGGTTAGGGAACACGTCGTGGATGCACAGCGTGCCGC
>JAGQSN010000379.1 GCA_020439555.1 Acidimicrobiales bacterium
CATCGACATGGACTCGCCGTCGTAGGTTCCCGTCGAGGTCTCGAAGTCGTAGGCGTCGGCGCTCGTCCAGTCGTCGTAGGCCGAGTCGTCGTAGTCCCCCTCGACGGCGAACGGGCCGTCGGTCGAGATCATCGTCTCGGGGACCATGTCACCGTCGAGGTCGAGCCAGACCGAGTCGATGCCCGCGTCGGACATGAGGTCGGTGAGGTTGCTCAGGTCGACCGTCCCGTCGTCGATGGTCGTTTCGGTGCCCGAGTCGGCGTCGCCGTCGAGCACCTCGCTCGTTGCGTCGACGATCACGTCGGCCGCCGATTCACTCTCGGCCGTCGCTTCTCCACCACCGTCGGCGTCCGCTCCGAAGATGTTGCTCATGGTCGCTCTCCTTTGGGTTCGGGTGTCACCGGTGCGACACCTGCTGAGGGGACCCGGCCGCACCCGGCGGAGGTTCCCGAAATGTCGAAAAAGTTCCTGGATTCGACAGATGCCCTGGTCACCAGGCAGATCTGCCCACCTTCAGTGGGTCCGAACCGAGCAGTGACCCGACTCGGATCCGCCTCACGGACGACTCGTGAACGTCTCACCATCACACCGAACCCGCCGATCTCCCGAGAACCTGGGCCGTGGCACGGCGGGTCTGGGACAGCTCGCGTTGGAGCCTCGCCCAGGAGGCACCGGGGAGGAGTCCGTGATCACGCAGCACCTTGCGGGAACGGTCGACCATCTCAGCAGCGCGCCCACGTCGGCCCACCGACAGGAGGAGCTCGGCCAGTTCGAGGTAACGGACGTCGTCCAGCGGGTCCGCCTCCAGAGCGAGTTCGAGCAGCTGCACTGCCTCCATCGCCTCCCCGCGACGACGCGCGTCGGCCGCCAAGAGGTCCAGCAGGGCGACCTGACGGCGCCGCAGTTGTTGACGCGGGACCTCGGTCCAGTCGAGATAGCAGTCGTCGGGCAGGAACGGACCCCTGTAGAGAGCCAACGCCTGACGAGCGCCGTCTCTCGCACCCTCGGGGTCACCGCCGGTGAGGACACGATCCGCGATCGCCCGGAAGGCGAACGCGTCGACCCAGACACGCTCGGCCAGTCGGATCGCCTCCCCGTCCCTGACCAGCACCGGCGTGCCCGCCCGAGCGAGCCTGCTCAGCACGTTGCGGACTCCCTTGCGGCCCTCCGCCGGGCTCGACGACGGCCACAGGGCCTCCATCAGCGCCTCCACGTGGACACGCCCTCCGTTGGCGATGACCACCTTCACCGCCAGAGCGGGCAGCCCGACGGGCCGAGGCCCGGGCGCTCCGCCCACGTTGACGCCGAATCCGCCGAGCACGTCGACGTGAGTGACCGAGGCGACGGTCTCGTCGACAACGACATGCTGCTCCGTCACGTCCGACCTCCCTCGTTCGAACGGCGCTTCCGGGACCGTGACGAGGCCCCGGGGACATCATCCGCAACGTCGCCAACAAACGACCAACATCGGTGAGTCGTTCGTGAGCTACCCGCGAAACGCCGCCTACCAGCGGCCTACGCCACGGGGCCGAGCCGGGTGGATGCCGGCGCTCCCCGTCGGGCCACTTCCGGTCTCAGCCGACGAGTCGTCCCGTCGGACTCTCCGGACCGAAGGTCATCACGACCTCGGTGCCGTCCTCGAGGCGGCGGAACTCGGCCTCGTCCGCGAGAAGCTTGATGAGCGGGATTCCGAGCCCGCCCTCGTACTCGAGCCGTTTCGGGTCGGTGAGGTCTGCCACTCGCTGTGCTGCGTCGAGGTCGAAACCGCCGGCCCGGTCCCTCACGGACACCTCGATGCTCGCCGCCGAGACCCGGTAACGGAGCTCGATCGGACGTGAGTCGTCCACAACTGCCTGAGCAAGCATCGCGTTGGTGCACGCCTCCGAAACCGCCAGGCGGAGGTCAGAAGTCCGCTCCTCGTCGAAGGAGGGGTCGGCCAGGGCGAGCGAGCCGACCACCAGTCGGGCGACGGACACGGATTCGGGCCGTGGCGGCAGGTCGAGTTCGATCAGGACGTCGTCTGCCATCGGCCACCCTCCCTCGCTACCAGCCGCGACCCTGATCAGGATGCCCGGCCACGTCAGCCGGCCCCGATCGCGTCCAGGGAGCGGTGCATCGTGAAGATCGTGTCGAGACCGGTGATCTCGAAGACCCGGACCACGCGGTCGACGTCGCACACGAGGTGCAACTCGCCGCCGTGGGAGCGGACGCGTTTGAGGGTGCCGATCAACACCCCCAGCCCCGTCGAATCGATGAAGTCGACCTGGGACATGTCCACGACGATCCGGTAACGGCCCTCGCCGACGAGGGCGACGAGGCGCTGACGAAGACCGGGTGCGGTAGCGACATCGATCTCGCCCCCGACGCGGAGCACGGACCACTCACCGTGCTCGCTCACGTCCAGTTGCAGATCCATGTGCGCCGGGCTCCTCCCCCTCGTGAGTGCTGCAACCGTACCGTCCCCGCCCCGCCGCTTCACACCTCCCCCCGACTTCCGGGACGACCTCCGAGTGCCACACCCCGTGCGTGTCCGCCCTCGCCTACAATGGCGAACGCCTGTTCCCTCCGCCACGAGACGTCGTGCACCATGTCAGCGCCTCCACTGCACGAAGCGATCGCTCCCCTGGAGGAGCATGATCTGCGGGACGGGCACGCGATCGCATCCCGGCTCAGGGCAAGACTCGGCGACGGTCTCGTGCACGTGGAGGTCCTGGAGCGGCGGCAGGCCCGGACGGCCACCCTCCGACGCCCACTCCGAACGGAGGTGGCCGAACGCCTGGCGGAGCTAGGCATCGACGAGCTCTGGAGCCATCAGGTCGAGGCTGTCGACCACCTGAGGGACGGTCGCTCCTGCGTGGTCGCGACCGGCACAGCCTCGGGCAAGTCGCTCTGCTACCAGATCCCACTGGCGGAGGCCGTGACGGATCCGATTCGTCCGGGGACGGCCCTCTGCCTCTTCCCCACGAAGGCACTCGCCCAGGATCAACTCCGTTCGTTCGGCCACCTGGCACTACCGGGCATGGTCACGGCCACCTACGACGGCGACTCCGACACCGCCGCCCGTCAATGGGCTCGCCGGAACGCCAACGTGATCCTGACCAACCCCGACATGCTGCACCACGGGATCCTCCCGAACCACGGGAAGTGGGACACGTTCCTGATGCGGCTCCGCTACGTCGTCGTCGACGAACTGCACGTGCTGCGGGGAATCTTCGGTACCCACGTGGCCCACCTGCTGCGACGCCTGCGTCGGCTGTGCGAACGGTACGGCTCCAGCCCGACGTTCGTGTTCACCTCCGCCACGATCGGCGGACCGACACGTCTCGCCGAGTCACTCTGCGGCATGCCAGTGTCCCCCGTGGTCGAGGACGGAAGCCCGAAGGGTGAACGCCTCGTCGCGCTCGTCGACCCTGGACGGATCAACCCCGGAGGAGACCCGCCGACGTCCAATCGGGTCACGGCCGGGTTGGTGGCGGAGCTGGTCCGAGCAGGCCACCGCACCCTCGCGTTCTGTTCCAGCCGGGCCGGGACCGAGGTGGTCGCTGCGGACGTGGTCCGGCGCAACCCCGATCTCGTCGGCCGGGTCCGTCCCTATCGCGGCGGGTACCTCGCCGGCGAGCGCCGCGAGATCGAAGCCCAACTCTTCAGCGGCACGCTCGGCGGGGTCGTGACCACCAACGCGCTGGAACTCGGCGTCGACATCGGGGGCCTCGACGCCGTGGTGCTGAACGGATTCCCCGGCACGATCGCCTCGCTGTGGCAACAGATCGGTCGTGCGGGACGCGAGCAGCAGCCGTCGGTGGCCGTGGTCGTCGCCGGTGAGGACCAGTTGGACCACTACTTCCTCCAGCACCCCGACGAGGTCTTCTCCCGCCGCCCCGAACCGGTCGTGGTCAACCCGGCCAACCCGTTCGTGCTGGACCCGCACCTCGCGTGCGCTGCCTACGAGGAACCCCTGGGCCACCGCGACGAACGCTGGTGGCCCAGCGAGGACCTGGCGGACGGTATCCGCCGGCTCGTCACCGGCGACCGGCTCCGTCTCCGGAGACGCGGCGGAGCCACCCGTGGCTACTGGGCCGCGCGGGGTCGCCCCGCCGGGGAGGTGGGGTTGCGGACCGGCACTTCGTCGGAGGTTCGGATCGCGTTCTCCGACGGGACACTGGTCGGCACCGTCGACCGGGCACGAGCGTGCGACGTCGTCCACCCCGGTGCCGTCTACCTGCACCAGGGCCGGCCCCACCGGGTGGTCCACCTGGACCTCGACGACGGTGCCGCACTGGTCGAACCCGACGACGGACGCGAGTACACGATGGCCAGGACCGAGGTCTCCCTGCGCGTCATCGACATGGACGCGACCCGCCCCGTAGGGCGCTTCACTGCGGGACTCGGACCAGTGGAGGTCACGAGCCGCGTCACCGGCTACCAACGGCGAGATGTCATCGGTGGCGACGTGATCGGCTCCGTCGATCTCGACCTTCCACCGACTCGACTCGTGACCAGAGGCGTGTGGTGGAAGATCCCCGACCGGGTCCTGGCAGACGCGGCGATCTCGCCTCGCGACGTGGCGGGCACCCTGCACGCCGCCGAACACTGCGGCATCGGGGTCCTGCCCCTCTTCACGATCTGCGACCGATGGGACGTCGGCGGCGTGTCCACCCCGTGGCTCGAGGAGCTCGAATCCGCGGCGATCGTCATCTACGACGGCTATCCGGGCGGAGCCGGCATCGCCGAGCTCGGCTTCGACGCCGCTGAGGAGCAACTCCGTGCCACCTACGAGGTACTCGCCTCCTGCGGCTGTGAGGACGGATGCCCGTCATGCGTCCAGTCACCGAAGTGCGGCAGCTGGAACGAACCGCTCGACAAACCCGGTGCCCGGTCCCTGCTGCGCGCAGCCGGCTTCGCCCCGACCTGAGTCGGCCTTTCAGGGCGAGCGCGCTCGATCCGGCGGTCCACGATCGCCACTGCCCGCGTCCTCCTCGACGCGGTACACCGCAGTCGCCGTGAGGGTGCGGTCGCCGAGCAAAGAGCCTGCGATCGGTACGTCGGTGGGCACCCTGTAGCGGACGGTCACCGACACCATCGACCCGGCCTCGCCTCGCGGGCCTCGCAGAACCATGAGCCGGTCCGAGCTGAGACCCGGGGTGCGGGCGGCCGCTGCGCGAGCAGCCGTCACGGAGGGTTCCACCGCTGCGACGCGTGCGGCTGACCGGGCCGCCTCCGCCACGAGGATCTGCGCCAGGCAGACGATCGCGACCTGAATCACGACCAACATGACGAGCACGATCGCGGGCAGCACCAGTGCCAGCTCGACGGTCGCCTGACCCCGCTCGAACGCGTCCGACCGGGGCACGGGACCCCGGCTGCCCGCTCGTGGACCTGGCGTCCCGACCATCACCACCGGGATCAACCCGCCTTGCCGATCAACTGGTCCACGACGGCGTCGAACAGCTCGCCGATCTTGCCGGACCTCGCCGCCCAGGCGGCCAGCATCAACGCGACCGCGGCGGCGCCGAGGAGGACGAGCGCGTACTCGGCAGTCGCCTGACCGCCTTCGCGGTCCGAGGCTCGTCCCCGACGTCGCCTCTCGTCCTGACGATCCGGGCGGACTCGCTGCAGTGCCGACGCGAACGACGCGTGGCAACGGAAGAGCAACGAGGTGAGAAGGAAAGCGGTGAACATGACATCTCCAGGTGCGACGAGGCAGTAACCGAGGTCTCGTTGTCACCCGAAGGTGCGATCTGGGCGCGTCGTGCGCGTGTGGATCCCGCTGGTTCAGGTCACCGACCGGACCGACACGGCGACCAGGGGCACGACCGCCAGCAACCCGAACGCGGGTAGGACACAACAGACGAGAGGGAAGAGCAGCAGCACCGGAAGCTTTCGAGCTTCCGCCTCCCCTTCCCGTCGACGACGGTCACGAGCCACCTCGCCGATCCGAGCGAGGGCCGGCTGGAGCGGCGTACCGCTCCGAAATGCGTCGACCAGCGCATCGGCGACCGGCTCACCGAGCCACCCCAGACCGCGCCGCAACTCGATGACCGCTTCTGCCAACGGCACGCCCCCGTCGAGCATCCTGCACGTTCCGAGCACCGGGGCGCGCACCTGCGCCGGCGCCCGGTCGACCACGGCCTTCAGGCATAGGTGGGGCGGATGACCTGCGGCCGCTGCGACCGCCAGAAGGTCAAGCAGGTCAGGGGCGACACGGTCCCGGGCGCGCTCCTCGCGCTCGCGCCTGCTCTTGGCGAGACGTCCCCTCGCTACGAGGAACATGACGGGTGTCAGGACGACGATCGGTACCGGCAGTCCGACAGCCCATCCGGTCACCGGGACGACCGCTGCTGCCATCACGCCGATCCACGCTCGGCGTGTCTGGGGTCGGTGGCCGGGGTCGCCCGAACCACTCCCGTACACCGACATCGGATGCGGGTCGCGACGCCGAGACGACGCGGCCTCTCGTCGCGACCGCCCGGCCGCCCACGGAGCAAGGAGCACGAGCGGCACCGCCGCGGCGGCCACGAGAACGACGCCGTCGATCACGAGACCCTGCCCGTCAGGCGCTTCATCCAGAACCAGCCGACGGCGTCGAGCGCCGAGCCGAGTCCGATACATCCCCAGCCGACGACCGTCCCGAACAGGAAGCCGGCGATCCGCTGATCGGCGAGCGCCACGACACCGGTGAAGCCCACGGGCATCACGGCGAGGACGAACGCTGACATCCGGGCCTGCGAACCGAGAGCGTGCACTTCACGCTCCAGGGCATCGCGGTCCCTGAGTGTCTGCCCGACACGGACGAGCGCCCTCGTCTGCGAACCACCGGATCCCCCGGCGACGGCGAGGGCGTTCACGACGAGTGCCACCCGCTCGTCCCCGAGCTCATCGACCCAGTCGTCGAGCGCAGCCTGCAACCCGGCCCCCGCCGACACCGCTGCCGCCACCCTCCCGCACCCGACACCGATCGAGCCGGAAGCGGACGCTCCGATCCGCCTCACGGTCTGCTCGAGCGAGGCACCTGCTCCCAGGGGTGCGAGCAACGCCTCGACGAGAGCCACCGCGTCGACGTCATCGGTCGAGCCGGTGCGACGAGAGCGTTGCACCGTCGCTGCGCCGAATCCTGCGGCCACCACGACCACGAGGGTTGCCGGGCTGGTCACGGCGAGCACCAGGGCCAAGGAGAGCCCAGCCGTCCGTGCGGCCGGCCACGTCCGTGCGACGTCGACTCGCAGGTCCAACCACCTGGCGAGGTCGACGAACCAGCAAGGAACTTCGGAGCCGGTACGACCGGAGATGCGAGCGAGCGCTCTCGTCCTTCTGTCGCCGACGATGGCCCACGTCACCGATGTGGCGACCGCCGCCGAAGCGAGAAGCACGGCCGCCACGGGGACCACCGGACTCGTTCGCGACCCGACGAATGCGAGGCACTCCGAGAGTCCGTCGTTCACGACCACCTCCGCGACCCGCTCGGGACGACCGAGTTGCGCTGAGGCCGGCGGGGTCCGCCGACCTGTCCGTCGGCGTCGGCGAGCATCCGGACGCGGAGCGGTTCACCCCGACCGACCTCCGGATCCACCACGACCTCCGCAACCTCGTCGACGTACCTCCGTCCGTCGGGTCCGCGCACCAGGTGCACGACGAGGTCGACCGCAGATGCGATGTGGTCGCGTACCGCGTCCAGCGGCAGGCCGATTCCCGCCATCAGCACGAGCGCCTCGAGGCGCCGCAGGGCGTCGACGCAACTGTTGGCGTGCAAGGTGGACAGCGAGCCGTCGTGGCCGGTGTTCATGGCCTGGACGAGATCGAGCGCCTCGCCGCCTCGCACCTCCCCGAGTAGCAATCGGTCAGGGCGCATGCGAAGGGCGTTCCGGACGAGATCACGTGCGCTCACGGCAGCGGGTCCGTCGACCGAGGAGGGCCGGGTCTCCAGGCGGACCACGTGTTCTCCCGGCAGGCGGAGCTCGGCCGCGTCCTCGACGGTGACGATCCTTTCCCGCGGGTCGATCTCGGCAGCCAGCGCGTTGAGCAGCGTCGTTTTACCGGACCCTGTCCCTCCCGCCACGATCACGTTCGCCCTGCTACGGACCGCGTCGCGCAGGATGCGGGCGACCCCCGGCCCAGCGACGTCCTCGATCGTGATGCTCCGCGTGGCGAACCGCCTGATCGTCAGGCATGGACCGTCGACGGCCAAGGGGGGAACCACGACGTGAACCCGTGAGCCGTCCGGAAGCCTCCCGTCCACGACCGGGTGCACGGGGTCGACACGACGACCGAGCGGAGCGACGACGCGCTCGATCAGGAGCTCCAGAAGCTCCGCATCCACCTCGACGCCGCTGCGTTCCATGTAGCCACCACGATCCACCCAGACGACCCCCGGCCCGTTAACGACGACGTCGGTCACGGTGTCGTCAGCGAGGAGATCGTCGAGCGGGCCGAGACCGACCAATCGCGCCTCGACCCGGTCGACGGCTCTCGTCACCGCCCCGGAGTCGAGCAACGGCTGCCGCCGTCGAACTTCGGCGGCGAGCACACGACGTCGCCCGGCGTCCAGTGGAGCGACAGCGGCCCACCGATGGACGGCATCTTCCACCTCGACTCCCTCTCCGAGGCTCACGCGACTCGACCGGTGACCGCATCGACCGCGGCGGAGAAGCTGCGGGGCCGACGAGCGACGAACAGTCCGGCATCGACGGCGCGAGCCACGGCCGGGTCCAGCGACAACTCGGCGACAACGGGTGCGTGCAACACGTTCTCCACGTCACGAGCCGACATCGCGCGACCCGGCTCCCGCACCACGACCACCCCAGAAGGCCTCAGTGGCGCTCGTGTCGCACGCCTGAGGGCGAGCCCGCAGAGGCGGGTGACCAGGAGCGAACGGTGAGCCCGCGCCGCGACCGTCGAAGCGAAAGCGGAGTCCTCGATGCGGCCGCAGTCCACGACGACGGTCCGGCCCGACTCGGCGAGCAGCTGCACGAACAGATCGGCACGCTCCTCGGCGAGGGGACCTGAACCCCTGGTCAGGAGTTCCAGCGCCGGTGCAACCGGTCGACACAACCTCGACAGGGCGTCCGCGGGGACCATGGGACCAGTGCTCGACCATTCGGCGACTCCGGAGCCGGTCTGATCAGCGACGCCGAGGCAATACGGAAGATCACCGGCGAGGTCGACCAGCAGGACGGGCCATCCACGCCGTTCGGAACTGCTCAATGCGGTACCGGCTGCCACGACCGTGGTGCCGACTCCGCCCTTCACCGACCAACAAGCGACTATCACGAGGCCTCCCAGGAGCCGTCGGGCTACGACTGGGAAGGCGGCGGGACCTTAGGTCAGGTCCCGCTCGTGCGCAACGGTCGAGGCATGCTCTCCCGCTGTCGAAACGCGAACGAGCCGCCCACGCCTGGACGCGGACGGCTCGTTCGAGTTCTTCGACCGACGGAAGTCGGTCAGGGTCCGCGCTGCGCCGACCCCGGTCGGTGGATCAGACCGTCCGCACCTTCTTCGCCGCGACGACGGCGAGGGCAGCGAGGACGACGAGGACGAGGAGCTTCTTCATGACGGCGATGCTAACGACTGCCCGAGCGCCTGTCTCGGCGCGTCGGTGTAAGGGAATCGTGGCTCAGACGGCCAACAGGTCGCGCGCGCCCGTGTCCGAGGACGGGTGGCGAAGCTTCGACATCGCCCTCGCCTCGATCTGGCGGATCCGCTCCCGGGTCAGGTTGAAGTGCTCACCGACCTCCTCCAAGGTCCGTGGCTCTCCCCGGTCCAGACCGAAACGGAGCTTGAGGATCTCGCGCTCGCG
>JAGQSN010000380.1 GCA_020439555.1 Acidimicrobiales bacterium
CTCGACTTCTTCGCCGGCTCCGGCACGACCCTCCACGCAACCGCGCTGATCAATGCCGAGGACGGTGGCCGCCGGCGATGCATCGTCGTGTCCAATAACGAGGTCAGCGCTAAGACCGCCGCCTCACTTCGTGAGAAGAATCTGCTGCCCGGTGACGCTCGGTACGAGAAGCACGGCATCTTCCAGGACGTCACCCGGCCACGCATCGAGGCAGCGCTCACTGGCAAGACTCCGGCCGGTAAGCCGCACGCAAAGAAGAACAGCTACCTCGATGGGAGCTCATGGGCCGATGGGTTCGATGAGAACGTGGAGTTCTTCGATCTGGTGTACCTCGACCGTGATGAAGTTAGCCAGGGCTCCCACTTCTCCGACATCGAGCCGAGTCTGTGGCTCATGGCCGGCGGCGTCGGCAACCTTGCGAAGTCCGACGAGCACGAGCCGTATGTCCTAGCCCCGGACTCGAACTACGCCGTGTTGTTCGATCGCAGCCGGTTTGCTGATTTCCGTAAGAGGCTCGACGCCCGTATCGACATTACTCACGTGTTCATTGTCACGGACAGCCCGCCCGACTACCACGCCATGTGTCAACGGCTCGATGACCGGTTCGCCACCTCGATGCTCTACCGAGACTACCTGTCGAATTTCCGCATCAACACAGTGGAGGCCTGGCGTTGAGGTTCAACCTCCTTCCGTTCCAGGAATCCACGTCGGCCAAGGCGACCGAGTCGATCCGGCTGAGCATGGCCGAGGTGGCGAGGTTGGGCGTCGGTGGTGATGGCCAGGCGATCACGCTGTCGGCGCCAACCGGCGCCGGTAAGACGGTCATGGCCGCAGCGGTGATCGAGGCGCTCTTTCATGGCGATGAGATCGAGCCTGGCCACGACGACCTGACTGTCGTGTGGCTCAGCGACCTGCCCAACGTCAACGAGCAAACACTTGCCAAGATCAAGCTCGCCTCCGACCTGATCCGAGACGATCAGCTCGTGCAGGTGGACGCCGACTTCGCTGCCGACGAGCTCGAGCCGAACCGGGTGTACTTCCTGAACACCCAGAAGCTTCGCGAGTCGAGCCACCTGGTTTCGGAGAGCGAGGAACGCGCGTTCACGATCTGGGAAGTGGTCGACCGGACCATCCGAAGGGACCCTTCCCGCTTCGTGCTGATCATTGACGAGGCGCATCGCGGGATGGATCGCAAGGCCAACAAGGCCACGGCCGAAGCGGCGTCAATCGTGCAGCGGTTCATCCTCGGTACCGAAGAGATGGTTCGAAGCCCGATCATCATGGGGATCTCGGCGACCCCTCGACAGTTCGACGATCTGATCGCTGGCACCAGCCGTACGACTCGAAAGGCTGAGGCCGACGTCGCCGAGGTGCGGGCCTCCGGGTTGATCAAGGAAAAGATCATCGTCTGGCGGCCCCAGCACGGAGCCGGTGCCCACTCAGAGTTCACGCTGCTCCAGCGCGCAGCCCAGGACTTGAACGACTATCGGCTGCGCTGGGCCCGATACACCAAGGACCAGGGCATCCCGCCGGTGCACCCGATTCTCGTTGTCCAGGTGGAGGACACCGGCGGCGATTCAATCACGGCCACCGACGTCGAGCAGGCTATTGGGACCATCGAGGAGGTGCTCGGCCCCCAGCATCCGGACAGCTACGCGCACAGCTTCGGCGACGCGCCTGCGACGGCGACGTTCGGGCTTCGGTCCTTGAGGTACATCAAGCCCGCCGACATCGAGTCGGACCCACAGGTCAGTGTCGTGTTCTTCAAGATGAGCTTGTCGACGGGCTGGGACTGCCCCCGTGCCGAGGTGGTCATGTCCTTCCGGGTCGCCGAGGACGACGATTACATCGCACAGCTCGTCGGTCGCATGGTCCGCAACCCGCTCGCCCGTCGCATCGACTCGGACGAGGTGCTCAACAGCGTCGCCCTGTACCTACCGAAGTACGACCGCAAGGCCGTGCAGGACATTGTCGCCCGCCTTCGCTCCGGCGATCCCGACTTCCTGCCGCCGACGGACGCCGAGGAGGGAGATGGCCTGGTGACATGCGATCGGCAGGAGGAGCTGTTCGATCGGATCAGCGCGGTCGCGGCCACGTTGCCCACCTACGTCATTCCGCGGCGTCGGCGAATGCGTCCGATCCCTCGCCTCGAACGCTTCGCCGGAGCACTGTCGGACTACGAGATCCGGACAGACGCGCCCAAGGAGATGGACGATCGCTTGATTGCCCAGATTTGGAGGGGCCTCGAGTTGCGTCGGTCCGACGCGGCGATGACTGAGGCCGTCGAGCGTGCTCGCAAGGTCGGCCTTGACGCGACCACGCTCAGCTACCTGACGGGTCAAACCGAGAACAGAAGTATCGAGGTGACATCGACTGCTCAGTCGATTGAGCGACTGTTCGAGCACGTCGGCGTGCGGGTTGGCGCCGGTCTGCACGAGAAGCTGTGGCGCGCGATCCGCACTGACGACCCGAGCGTGGACGGCGACCAAGCTCGCCTCTTGGTCATCGCCACGCTTGGCAACGACGACCTCATCGTCGGCGCCGAGGAGGTCGCTCGGAACCTGTTCGATGAATGGGACACCGAACACCGAGACGCGATCGAGCAGCTGAACGACACCGGACGCCAGGAGTTCGAACAGCTCGACGAACACGCCGACGAGCCTCGGCAGCGCCACTTGGCCTTGCCTCTGACCGTGCGGAGCCGTCGAAGCACGAAGACGACCGATTGGCCGCATCACTTGTACACCGACGCTGACGGCAACTTCCCGGAGAATCTGAACAGCTGGGAGACCGATGTGGTCGAGCGGATGTTCGATACGACAGGTTTCATCTGCTGGGTGCGGAACCGATCCCGGCAGGGATGGGCGCTCGCCGCCCCGTACGACGACGGTGCGGGCGGCTGGCTACCCGTGTACCCCGACTTCATGTTCTTCCGCGAGGACGAGGGAAAGATTGTGGTCGACATCGTCGACCCGCACGGCCTTCACCTCGATGATGCCCCGGCGAAAGCGCGTGGCCTCGCCAAGTTTGCCGAGCGTCACCGGTCAGCCTTCGGTCGGCTCGAGCTGTATATCTATGACAAGGACGCTGATCGCCGAAAGACCCTCGATCTAAGAAAGAAGTCGGTACGCGACCGCGTCGCTGGCGTAACGACGACTCAGCATCTTGAGGACCTGTTCGACCTGACGTAGCCCATGTCGCCACACTCCTCCGTGGCCGTGTCCGCCGACCCTGATGACGCCCAGCATGTAGGCGACTCAACTCCACTTCGCTCCGGTTGGCCAGTCCGACGTGACCATGACTTCAGCGCGTTGAGGAACCTGTACAGGCGACCCGCATCGGCCTGGGCACCGGGCACGAGGCGATTGAAGGCGGGCCCGCCCCCCGGTGGCTGTCACAGGGCCCGGGTACCCTCAACGGGAGGACGGGATGCATCCGGACGGGTTCCGCGGGACGGTAGTTGGCGATGGCGACGCACTTCTCAAATTGGCAGCAGGTGCCTCGTCAGGTCTTCTCGCCGTTGCACGCGGAATCCCGAACCGACTACATGGCCGTCCTCGCGTGTTTCGAGGCCGCGGTCTTCGAACCTGCCCTCAACCTCGAAACACTCTCGAACCGGCTGGCCTCGACCGCGCCCGCGCTGTCGGGTGACGACGCTGCCCTCGAGCGGGTCCTCGGCCAACTCGTCGACTGGAAACTCCTCGAAGCGTCCCGCGACGACTCGGTGTCGTACTCAGACCCCGTCGAGTTCCAGCGGCGGCACCAGCAGTGGGCGCTCACCCACCATGGCCAGGCCACCAACGCCGCGATCGACGCCGCATTCGAACAGTTGCGATCTGCCGCCGCACTCCAGCCCGCCGCGATCGACACCATCGCCATCGCGCTCACCGACATCTGCGACTGGATCGGCGACGCCGGCACGAACGTCGACCCTGAGACCGCCGGACAGGTCCACCTGCGACTGGTCGAGGCCGAAGCGCACCACCGCAGCCTCATTGACAACCTGCGAGCGTTCACCCGTGACGTGACCCGCGCACTCGGGCGACCGGAGCTCGACGATGAGGACATCCTCGAAGCCAAGCACCACATCATCGGCTACCTCGACCGCTACGTCGTCGAGAGCGAGGTACCGGCCCGCAACGTCGCCGACGCTCTCGACAACCTCGACAAGATCGGGTTCGAGGTCGTCGCGTCGGTCGCGACCGAAGGAGCGAACCTCGCCCCCGGCCTCGACGGCATCGACCCTCGGCCCGCCGCCGAAGCCATCCGGCTCGAGAACCTCGAAGCCCTTCGGCGTTGGTTCCAACACGTCGACGGCCCACCGATGTTCGCCGAGCTGCTGCCCCGCGGCCGCGACGCCGTCCTTGCGTTCCTGCGAGTGCTCGGCATCCGCCGAGAGGTCGCCCGCCGCAACGCCACGCTCACCGAAGACTTCCGGTCGCTCGCCCGAGCGTTCCACCGAGCAACTGACGACACGTACGCCCACCGCCTGTGGTCCGCCGCGACCGGACTCACGCCGGCCCGGCACCACCACCTCCCGGCTGATGACTCCGACCTGGCCCCCAGCCGCGGGAACCCGGCGTCGCTGAACCCCCCTGCCGAGCTCGTCGTCGAACTGCGCCGCCGCCCCCGCTCCACCGGCCGCCCCGCGCACGCACCGTCGGCGCGGAGACGCGGCCCTATACTCGCGCTCCCCCAAGCACGCGCGGCTACCGAGCTAGTCGCAGCCCGAACCCGCCGCGCCGAGCTCGCGACCGACGGCGCCGTTCGCCTGGCCGCCTTCGACGACCTGCCCCTCGACACGTACGAGACGTTCATCGAACTCCTCGCCGGGGCGCTGTGCACCAACCTCGACGACGACGGCAGCCGCCAGATGCGATCCGCCGACGGCTACGTCCTCGTCACCGTCGGCGCCCTCGACGCCCACGCCGCCGGCCACACGGCGACGATCAACACCACCACCGGCAAGCTCCGCACCCCGGACTACACCATCGCCATCGAGATCCTCGGCCAACCGGTCACGTCCGGTCTTGCCGCCACCGGAACCGGCCAATGAGCGTAATCACCGACACCAGCTTCGCCGACGCAGTGCGAGCGCTTTTGCGACGGCCGCTGCTGGACCGCTCAAGCCCTGCCTGGTCCGCGATCGTCACCAACCGCACCGCTCTCATCGAGTACTTCGAGGAGAACTGCGGCTGGACACTCCATGTCGATATCCGCCTCGGTCTCGCACGCCTCCACAAGCGCTGCGCGCCCGACGCAACCCGGCCCCTCAACCGAGTCGGCGACAAGCCGAACAACCCGATGCGACCCGACGGCTACGCGGTGCTCATGCTGACCGCCGCCGACCTCGTCACCCGACCTGTGACCACCATCGGGTCACTCGCGGACAACCTCGCGGCCGCGTCGCTGACCGACCCGACACTGCCGCCGTTCGACACCGGTGTCGCCGCCCACCGCCGCCAACTGGTTGACGCCATCGCCTGGTTCGTCACCCATAACCTCCTCGAGGTCACCGCCGGCAACCTTGACGACTACCAGGACCGCACCGGCGACGCCGTCCTCGTCGCCGACCCCACGCGCTTCGGGCGTCTCCTCTCCTCCTCGACACCCCCGTCCCGGCTCCAGTCCGACGACGACTGGATCGCAGCGCTGGCCCACGAACCCCGCTACGACGCCGTCACCGAAGGACGCGCTGACGCGGAGGCCGAGAACCGATACGCACGACACACGATCGGTCGTCAACTCCTCGACGACCCGGCGCTACTGACCGACGACCTCGACGAGATCCAGGCCCGCTACCTGACCCAAGGCGGCGGGTTCGCAGCGCTGCGCCGCGCCGTCGGCCGCGCCGGTCTCGAACTCGAAGCCAACAGCGACTGCATGGTCGCCGTCGACGAGACCACCGAGTCCACCGACCGCACCTTCGGGCGCAGCGCCGACACCGTGACCCAGGTCGCCGTCGCCATCATCGACCTGCTCTGCCCCAACCGCGTTGGCACCACCGCCGCGATCGCGGATGTCACCGAGCTCGTCGCCATGCTGCTCGCCGAGGACCCCGGCTGGGCTGTCGCCTACCAGAACGACGGCGGCGCCCGACGACTCACCGACCGCGCCCTCCAGCTGCTCGCCGGGTTCGGCCTCGTCCGCTTCGACGACAACAACAACCCGACCGACGTCACTGCGACGCCCGTCGCCGGACGCTTCGTCACCACCGTCAACGACTGCCGCCACGACACCGCCCCCACCAACGAAGAGAACAAGTTGTGACCGTTACCGACCTGCGCCCGATCGACACCACACCGGCCTCCAAACTCCGCGGCCCCGACAACCGGTGGCGGCCGACCCGCGCCGGGCTCCTCAACGTGTGGCAGTACGAGGACGAGACCTTCCAGTTCGAAAAGGGCCGGCTCGTGCTCTACGGACCGAACGGGTCCGGCAAGACCATGGCCCTCGAGCTGTTGTTCCCGTATCTCCTCGACGCGAACGCACAACCGGCCCGTCTCTCCACCGCCGGCGGCAACGAACGCGGCGGGCTGTGGAGCCGCGTGTCGGGCTATGAG
This sequence comes from Acidimicrobiales bacterium, assembly GCA_020439555.1. Lineage (GTDB taxonomy): Bacteria > Actinomycetota > Acidimicrobiia > Acidimicrobiales > Iamiaceae > Aquihabitans. Next base: position 6,564 of record JAGQSN010000380.1, read on the forward strand.
GAGATCAACGGCAAGGTCGGCTACCTGTGGGCCGAGTTCCGCCGCGACACCGGCACCGGGCCCGAGTACTTCACCTGCGGCACGCGCCTCGAGACGCGCAGCAGCGGCGGCCGCCAGAGTTGGTTCACGACCGACCGCTGTATCGGCGGCGACCTGTCGCTGTTCGACACCAACCGCGTCCCGCTCACCGTGGCGGCACTGCGGGAACGCCTCGAAGGCCACGGCAAGGTCTGGGGAGACGACGTCCGTGGCTACAAGACCGCCGTCCGCACGACGATCTTCGCAGGCTTCTCCGAGGATCGCTACCAGGCCCTCATCGACGGGCTGCTTGCGGTCCGCAAGCAGTCGATCACCGACGGGTTGACCGACAAGCGCCTCAACGAGCTGCTCACGGAAGGCCTGCCTGCCCTCGACGCGCACGAGCTCGACCAAGTAGCCCGCGGCTTCGAGCAGCTCGACAGCCGACGAGCGACCATCGAGGTCCTCGAGCTCGCGGTCAAGACCGCCGGCGCACTCGACCGGCGCGTCGTCACCTACGCCCGCGGTGCTCTGCGCGCCTCCGCTGCGATCGTCAGCGCCGCTGAGACGCGCCATGACCGGGTCACGAAGGAACGGAACGCCAACGAGACCGCGCTGACCGAGGCTGAGGAGAGCATCTCTAAGGCCAAGCGCCGGTCCGGTCGACTGGTGGACCGAGAACGGGAGCTGAAGGGCAAGGACCTCGCGATCCGGGCTTCCGCGCAGTACAAGAGCATCGACGAGCTCGACGCACGCCGGCAGACCGCAGAGCGCTCCGAAGAGACAGCGCGCCGCGAGGCCGGGCACGCGGACCGCACCGAAGAGGCCGCTGCGAAGGCCGAACAAGAGGCAGCGTCCGACCAAACCGAGGTGGATCGCACCGCCAGTGTCGCCACCGAGACCGCTCGGGGACTGGCAGTCGACGCCAGGCGCGCCGCCCTCGACATGACTGTCGGCGATGATCTCGCCAAGGCGGCCACCGCCTACCAGAACGCCGTCGAGATCAAAGAGAAAGCGATCGACGAGGTCCGCTCCAAGCTCACCGCCGTCAACCTCGCCACCCAGCACCGCACCTACGCCGACAACGCCCGC
>JAGQSN010000381.1 GCA_020439555.1 Acidimicrobiales bacterium
CGCCTACAACGTGGCGGCGATCCCGTTGGCGGCTGCAGGGATGCTGAACCCGATGATCGCCGGGGCGGCGATGGCGTTCTCCAGCGTGTTCGTCGTCAGCAACAGCCTCCGTCTCCGCCGGTTCGAATCGGTCGCGCCAGCGGCACGGAACTGAGCGGAACCGACCAGATCCGAAAGGGGTGCAAGTGCGCGGTTACACGATGAGCAAGGACGACTACCTGAAGCGGCTCCGCCGCATAGAGGGACAGGTCCGCGGGATTCAGCGGATGATCGACGACGACACGTACTGCATCGACGTGTTGACCCAGATCTCCGCTGTCACCAAGGCGCTCCAGAGCGTCGGGATCGGGCTGTTGGAAGAGCACGTGAACCACTGCGTGCTCCACGCCGCCCAGGACGGCGACGAAGAAGCCGCGAGGGAGAAGGTCGCCGAGGCGACCCGGGCGATCGAACGTCTCGTCCGTTCCTGAGCTGGTCGACGTGCGATCCTGGCCGGCGTGACCGACCGACCCTCGCGCATCCTCGTCACCGGCGGAGCCGGTTTCATCGGCTCCCACATCGTCGAGGCGCTGGCCGAGGCGAACGTGGAAGTCGTAGTCCTGGACTCCTTGGTGGCAGCGGCGGTCGAGCCGGCTCAACTCCCTGACGGAGTGGAGCTGGTCGTCGGTGACGTTCGCGACCCCGAAGCGTGGCGGCGGGCGGCGGAGGGGTGTGACGCCGTATGTCACCAGGCGGCGCGCGTCGGGCTGGGTGTCGACTTCGGTGACGTGCGGGACTACGTCGACGACAACGACTTGGGCACCGCCGCGGGCCTGCTCGTACTTCATGAGCTCGGTTTCGACGGCCGGATCGTCCTCGCTTCGTCGATGGTCGTCTACGGCGAGGGCCTGTCCCGCTGCGTCGAGCACGGACTCGTCTCACCGCCGCCCCGCCTCCGCGCCGACGTCGACGCCGGCCGGTTCGAGCCGCTGTGTCCCGTCTGCGGCGCGGAGCTCTCCCCGGAGGACGTGTCGGAGGACGTTCCCACGGACCCCCGCAACGTCTACGCGGCGACGAAGCTGCACCAGGAGCACCTCACGGCAGTGTTCGGTCGGGACCACGACGTGCCGGTCACCTCGCTGCGATACCACAACGTCTACGGCCCGCGGCTTCCGGCCGACACCCCTTATGCAGGGGTGGCCGCGATCTTCCGGTCGTCGGTCCGTCGCGGAGAGCCGCCGCGGGTGTTCGAGGACGGGGGTCAGCGACGCGACTTCGTCCACGTGCGCGACGTCGCCCGGGCCAACGTCGCGGCGCTGCTCGCAGAGCAGCCCTACGTCGGGCCGCTCAACGTCGCCTCGGGGACACCCCGCACGGTGCTGGACCTCGCCCGTGCCGTTGCCGAACCGGCGGGGCTGGAGCCAGAGGTGGTCGGGGGTGGCCGTCTCGGCGACGTGCGCCACATCGTCGCCTCGCCGCGCCGTGCCGCGGAGACCATCGGGTTCCGAGCGGTCGAAGACTTCGACCCGAACGACATCGACCGCGGGTAGGCGTTCGGGGGTGTCGCCGACCCGGAACGTTCACCAGGGCGACACGAGAAACGCCTGGAAGCCGATCGCCACCACGAACTGGACCGCGAGCCAGAAGCGCGCCGCGCGCACGTTCCATCTTCCCCCCGTGAACCAGAGACCGGCACCAGCCAGAAGCACCAGCGGAACGAACGGCTGCCAGATCCGTTCCGTCTCCGCCGAGGACATTCCCGAGATTCCGGCCAGGATCGGACACGCGACAGCAGCGCCGATCAGCACCCGGCCGGGTAGCGCCCTGAGACGCGTCAGCGCGGCGACCGTAGCGGGGCCGATGAGCCCGAGGAACGTCGCCGCGTTGCCGAGCAGCCAGTAGCGGTAGCCGCGGACGCGCGAAAGGCTCAATCGGTACTGCCGTTCCGTCTCGGCGAGGCCGGCGAGCCACCAGAAGCCCCACGCGAACGGGAGCGCCAGACCTGCCACTCCGCCGAGGCAGACCAGGGCGAGCGGCCGCCACGCCCGACGCGCGACTGCCACCGCGACCACCGGCAGCGCCAGAAGCGCGACCCCGTAGGACAGCATCAGCGCCAGGGCGAACACGAACCCGCCGGCGACTGCGGCCGGGGGACTCCAGCGGTCCGCCCGGGTCACCGCGACGAGCGCCAGCGCCACACCGACCAGCGCTACCGCGCCGAAGACGACGTCGGGGTTCGTTCGCCACACGAGCACGGGAGCGATCGCCACGAACGGGGCGGCGGCACGCGCCGGTTCGTCCCCGGCGACCGCCCGCATCGCCACCAGGGCAGCCAGCGACGCGACTGCTCCAGCCACGAGCATGAGCGCGAGGTGGAAACCGGTTCCTTCGAGGCCGACGCGCTCGAAGGACCACAGGGAGAGCACGAAGCCGGGCGGATGGGCGCGGAGGTGCCCCCCGAGGCTCGGCTGCACCTCGACGTAGGTACGCAGGTACTCGGCGGGTCCGATGGCCTCGACGAGGTCGGTGTGTTGGCCGTAGCCCCACTGGATCGAACGCCACCGGTAGACCTCGGGGCTCGCGCGCGCCAGCAGCCAGGTGAGAGAGGCGGTGGTTGTAGAGACCGCTAGAAGGACGGCCGGCCAAGCCCACCGGCGGACGAGCACTGGAAGCCACCAGAGCGCGATCGCGCCGGCGATAGCGGCGACGACGAGCGCCGCCAGTCGTGACGACGCCCAGGTCCATTGGCCGACCCACGGCACCGCATCGACCGCGAGTGGCGTGTCGTGGGAGGCGACGTACGGGATACCGATCAGTCGGGCTGCGACGATCACCGCCCCCCACAGTCCGATGCCGACGACGGTCGATCGGCGGGTGGCTGTCGCTGTCACGACACCCGTGGCAGCCGGACCGTGAACTCGCATCCCCTGTCCGCGTTGGACACCGCGATGTCGCCGTCGCACGCCTCGACGAGACCCTTAGCGATCGTCAACCCGAGTCCGCCGCCCTGATGGTCCCGGGTGCGTGCGGCGTCTCCACGGAAGGCGACGTCGAAGACGCGGTCGAGGTCCGGTTCGGGTATCCCACCGCACTCGTCGGACACCGTGAGGTGCACGACGTCACCGTCGGTCCGGGCCCGAACCTCGACCGTACCGCCCTCGGGGGTGTGCCGGACCGCGTTGTCGATCAGGTTGCGCAACACCCGCGACAGCTCGGCGACCGGTGTGTCGACCTCGAGCCCGGCCGCGACCTCGGCCCGCAGCAGCACGCCCTTCGACTCGGCTCGGTGGGTGATCGACGACACCGACTCGGTCACGATGCTGCGCAAGTCGATGCGCTCACTGTGCAGGTCCAGGGATCCACTGTTGATACGCGACAACTCGAAGAGGTCGTCCACCAGGGCGCTCAGCCGTTCGGCGTCACGGCGGAGCTGGTGGTGGTACCGGGCGACGGTGTCGGCGTCGGTGACCATGCGGTCGTCCAACGCTTCGGCCATCGCCCTGATGGTCGCCAACGGGCTTCGAAGGTCGTGGGACACCCAGGCGACGAGTTCGCGGCGGGACCGGTCGAGCGCCTCGGCCCGCTGGCGCAACTCCTCCAGGCGGCGGGGCAGGTCTGCGACCTCGTCGGCGACCTGTTGCAGTTCCGGCGCCGAGCGCAGGGGCGGCAGTTCGGCTGCGTCGGCGCCGATCCCGCTCGCGAGGTGGCGGGCGAGGTCCCGGACGCCCTGGGCGCCTTCCCCGATCTGACGGCCGACCTGCACGGCCCCGCCGAGTGCGACCGACACGCTGATCGCCAGGACGACGAACATCGCCTTGAGGTCGTGGGAGGAGATGAACATCCCGACCGCAGCGACGACCACCCCAGAGGTGGTGGTGAGCAGCGCCACACCGGCAACCGCCACGATCTGGGTTCTCAGGGACTTGCGTCGCAAGGTCCGGAGCACCACGACGCCCAGGCCGCCGGCGGCGAGCGACGCGCTTCCGGCGAGCGTGAGGAGCACCAGCACGTCACCGGCCGGCGCGCCGAGGCTGCGCACGGCGAGGACGGTCAGGGCCAACCCCGAGATGACCACTCCGATGAACACCGCGTTGCGGCGGACGAATGCCTTCACGGATCGAACCGGTACCCGACGCCGCGGACCGTGACCAGGTGTCGGGGGTCGGCCGGGTCCTCCTCGATCTTCGCCCGGAGCCGCCGAACGTGGACCGTCACCGTGGCGGTGTCACCGAACGTCCATCCCCAGACGTCGCGCAGCAGTTCGTCACGCCCGAAGGAGCAGCGCGGGTTCGCCATCAGGTGGGCGAGGAGGTCGAACTCCTTGGTCGTGAGCGCGAGCACCTCCCCTTTGAGCCGGACCTCGTGGGCGAGACGGTCGAGCTCGAGACCACCCCCGCTGAGCACGACCGGCCGCGGGACGTCGGTCCGGGCGGCACGGCGCAGGACGGCTTCGACGCGTGCTTCGAGCTCACGCGGGGAGAACGGTTTCGTCACGTAGTCGTCGGCACCGATCTGGAGTCCGGCGATGCGGTCGTCCTCCTCGCCTCGTGCGGTGAGCATCACCACGGGGATCGGCGCCACCTCCCGGATCCGGCGGCACACCTCGATGCCGTCGAGCCGGGGGAGCATCAGGTCCAGCACGACGAGATCCGGCAGTTCGCGGAGAGCCTGTTCGAGGCCCGTCTGTCCGTCGGCCGCGAACATGACCTCGTATCCCGCCGCCTCCAGGTAACGACCGACCACCTCGGACAGCGCGACGTCGTCGTCGATCACGAGGATCCTTTGCGTCGAGGTGCTGACGTCCACGCGGGCGATGGTACGGAACCGAACCGTTGAGTGGGCTGCCGTCGGGGCAGGGTTTTCTAAACCGTAAGGTCCGATCCCTTCCCGTTCGGTCGTGAAATCCGTACCGTCCGACAGGTGGACGTCGACGGGGTCGAGCACGTGCTCGTGATGGCGAAGGCGCCGGTGCCGGGTCGCGTCAAGACCCGGCTCCAGACCCGACTGTGCCCGGCCGAAGCTGCGGCGGTCGCGGAGGCGGCGCTTCGCGACACGCTCGGCGCGGCGAGTGCCTGCCGGGCGGAACGGCGAGTGATCGCGCTCGATGGGCTGCCCGGTCCCTGGATCGAGCCGGGCTTCGAGGTCGTAGGGCAGGGGGAAGGCGATCTCGGGGCTCGGCTCAACATTGCGTGGCGGTCCGTACGCGGTCCCGGCATCCAGATCGGGATGGACACACCACAGGTGACGGCCGAGCAACTCGACGACGGACTCGACCGGCTCGGCCGACCGTCCTGTGACGCTGTCCTCGGCCCGGCGACGGACGGCGGGTGGTGGGCACTGGGACTCGCGCGCCCGATCGAGGGCGTGTTCGACGGAGTGCCCATGAGCGCTCCCGACACCGGTGAACGTCAACTCGCCCACCTTCGATCGATGGGCCTCAGGGTCGAACTCCTCGAGGAGCTCGGTGACCTCGACCACCCCGAGGACCTCGACCGGATCGCACGGGAGCACCCGCACCTGGCCGTCTCCGGCGTCGCACGCTCCTTGGCCATCGGCGGTGCAACGTGACGAGCCCGTCTCTCGGCGCCCGGGTGCGGGGTCGAGTCGACGAACTGAGGACGGTGGCCGACGGGTCACCGGTCCATGACGAACGGACCGCCGCATTCCTGGGCGTGGCCCTCGGTGTCTCCTTCACGGTGTGCTTCGTGACCGGCCTGATGTCCCACCTCGCCCAGCACCCGACGTCCTGGTTCGCCTGGCCGTCCCGGCCTGCCGGCCTCTACCGGTTCACCCAAGGCCTTCACGTTGCCACCGGGTTGGCTTCGATCCCGCTTCTGCTGGCCAAGCTCTGGGCGGTCTTCCCGCATCTGTTCCGCTGGCCGCCGTTCGTGTCGGTGGCCCATGTCGTCGAACGGTTGATGCTCGTGCCGCTGGTGTTCGGTTCGATCTTCATGCTGTTCACCGGGACCGCGAACATCATGCACTGGTACCCGTGGCGGTTCTCCTTCACCCGCAGCCACTACTGGGTGGCGTGGGCGACGATCGGGGCACTTGTCGCCCACGTCGCTGCCAAGGCCCACACGACCGTCCACGCGCTCGGTTCCGGGGAAGGCGCCGAGGCCGCAACGTCCCAGGCGTTGTCCGCTCCGAGCCGTCGGGCCTACCTCGGTTGGACCGCTGCCGCTTCCGGTCTGGTCACCCTCGTCACCGTCGGGCAGACCGTCCGGCCGCTGCGTCGTGCTGCGGTGCTGGCCCCTCGGCGACCCGACGTCGGCCCGCAGGGCGTTCCGGTCAACGGCGTGCCGTCGGCCGAGGTCCGTGCCCACGCGACGAGCCCGGACTACCGGTTCCGGGTGTACGGCGACGTCGA
>JAGQSN010000002.1 GCA_020439555.1 Acidimicrobiales bacterium
ACACCCAGGACGAGGCCGAGTGGCGTCGTCTGGGCAAGGACATCCGGGGTCTCATCGGACGCGACGTGGACACCGTGTTCGAGCACCCCGGTCGTCAGACCTTCGGTGCCTCGGTGTTCGCAGCGGCGCGTGGCGGCAAGATCGTCACTTGCGCGGCGACGTCGGGCTACATGATCGAGTACGACAACCGTCACCTCTGGATGAAGCTCAAGCGGATCGTGTCGTCGCACTTCGCCAACTACCAGGAGGCGTGGAACGCGAACCGCCTCGTCTGCGAGGGGAAGATCCAGCCGCTGCTCAGCCGCACGTACTCCCTCGAGGAGACGGGTGAGGCCGCGCTCGCGGTCCACAGGAACCAGATCGAGGGCAAGGCGGGCGTGCTCTGCCTGGCCCCCGAGAAGGGCCTCGGTATCGACGACCCCGAGATGCGCGAGCGCATCGGCGAGGACAAGATCACGCTGTTCCAGCGCCACGACCGCGGCGAGCTCTAGCCGGCCGACGGCGAGGAGGTAGCCCGATGGGCCTGCAGGCGAAGAACCCGTATGACGACGGCGAACTGATCGGCGACGTCGAATCAGGTGATCCGCTCGACGACGACTTCGACGACGACGTCGAGCCGATCGAACTGCGCGACGTCCACCACGTCGCGATAGCCGTCGCCGATCTCGACGAGGCCCTCGCCGACTACCGCGACGCGTTCGGCGTCACCGTGGACCACCGCGAGACGATCGCCGAGGAGGACGTCGAGGTGGCGCTGCTCAGCGTCGGGGGCAGTCGCCTCCAACTCATGGCGCCGGCGGACGACGACTCCTGGCTGGTCGAGTTCCTCGACGGGCAGGCGTCAGGGTTGAACCACGTCGGTTTCAGCGTCGACGACTGCGCGGCCGCGATGGCCGCGCTCGAATCGCGCGGTTACGAGATGGTCGACGACGAACCCAAGCCGGGCCCGAACGGGACCCTCACCGCGTACGTCCACCCACCCGACCAACCGGGCACTCTGCTCCAACTGGTCCAGGGCTGAGGCCGGTACCCGTCAGTGCTCGCCGCTGCCGGGTTCGACCAGTTCGACGAGAACCCCGCCGGCGTCCTTGGGGTGGATGAAGTTCACCCGTGAACCCGCGGTGCCGCCCTTCGGCTCCTCGTAGAGCAGGCGCACGCCTCGCTCGCGCAACGTCGCGGACACCTCGTCGATGTCGGCGACCCGGTAGGCCATCTGCTGGATGCCGGGACCGGACTTGGCCAGGAACTTGCCGATCGGTGAGTCCTCCCGAAGGGGCGCGAGCAGTTGGATGCAACTGCCCGAGTCGCCCACCGCGAGCATCGCCTCGCGCACGCCCTGTTCCTCGTTGACCTCCTCGTGGACCGAACGGAGGTCGAACTTCTCGGCGTAGAAGGCGAGCGCCTCGTCGAGGTCCGGCACGGCGATGCCGACGTGATCGATGTGGGTGAACATGGCGCAATCTTGCTGCCGCAACGGATCGATCGCACAACCTGCGGCCCCCTCCTGAATGTGCCAAGCTCGCTTCGTGAGCGGCCTGCTACTCCGTGTATCGGCGGTATCGAAGTCCTACGGCGACCACGAAGCCCTGCACGAGGTCGATCTCGACGTCGCAGCTGGGGAGATCTGTGGGCTTCTCGGACCCAACGGTGCGGGCAAGACAAGTCTCGTCTCGATCATCGCCGGGCTCAGGTCGCCCGATTCGGGGACCGTCACCGTCGACGGCCTCGACGTGACGACCGATCGTCGTACGAGGGGACTCGTCGGTCTCGCCGGACAGGAGACAGCCGTCTACCCGACGTTGTCCGCACGGGCAAACCTCGAGCTGATGGGCGGGCTGGCGGGTCTGGGAAGGCGCGAGGTCGCGACCAGGATCGACGAGGTCGCGCCGGCGCTCGAACTCGACGGCCTGTTGGACCGGAAGGTCCGATTCCTCAGCGGCGGCGAGAAGCGCCGGGTCCACACCGGCATGGCGATGCTGCACCGCCCCCGACTGCTGATGCTCGACGAACCGACTACCGGAGTGGACGTCGCCACCCGAACCCGTCTGCTCGCGGCGATCCGCGAACTGGCGGCCCGAGACGGCTGCGCCGTCCTGTACTCGACCCACTACCTCCAGGAGATCGACGACCTCGGTGCGTCTGTCGCAGTCCTCGACCGGGGGCGGATGCTGGCTCGCGGTCGACGCGACGAACTCGTGGACCGCTACGCGTCGGGCTTCGTGGAGCTCACGTTCGGCGGTACGACCCCTGAACCGTCCGTGCTCGGCAGTCGGCTCGGCCGTGGTGACGTGATCGTCGTCGACTCCGTGGTCCGCATCCCCACCGAACACCCCGGCACCGACGCGGCGCACATCCTCGGTTGCCTGGGCGACCTCGCCCACGACCTCACCGCGGTCGAGTTGATCCGGCCGAGTCTCGAAGCGGTGTTCCTCACCCTCACGGGCCGCTCGGTCACGGCCGACGCCGAACCTGACGTCGACCTCGTCGGAGCATCCGGGGGTGGCCGCAGATGAAGCGCCGATGGGGGCGAGTGGCGGCGATCGCCCGGAACGACCTTCGACTCTTGCTGACCGACATGTCGTTCCTGATCGTCATGACGATCGCCCCGCTCGGGTTCATGGCGTTCAGTCGGGAAGCGTTCGGACTGGCGCTCCAGTCGGCCTCACCCGGCGTCGACACCTCGGGAGCGGCGTTCGTCGTACCGGCCGGCACCGTCCTCTTCAGCGGCTTCATGGTCGGCAACATCGGGTTCTGGACCTTCCGGGAACATGGCTGGGGGACGTGGGAGAGGCTCCGGGCGGCAGATGTCTCCACCGGGTCGCTCATGTTGGGCAAGAGCATCGTCCCGGTGCTCACCCTCGTCCTACAACTCGTCGTCCTGCTGGGCGCCGGGGTCGTGCTGTTCGGCCTGGAGATCACCGGGACGTGGGCGGCGTTCCTGGTCGTCGCCGCGGCGCTGGCGCTCATGGAAGTGGCTCTCGGGTTCATGCTGCTGGCGCTCTGTCGCTCGGTGATGCAGCTCAATGCGATCACCAACGCCGGGACGCTCCTCCTCGGTGGTCTCGGTGGTGCGATGGCCCCGATCGAGATGATGCCCGGCTGGGCGCAGTCGATCGCCCCTGCGATCCCTGCCTACTGGGCGATGAAGGGCTTCCGGTTGGTGACGATGGAAGGCGCCGGGGTCCACGACGTACTCGGACCGGTCAGCGTGCTGCTCGCCTTCGCCGTGCTGTTCGGGGCCGTGGCGCTGCTGCGCTTCGAGGTCGAGTCCTCCAAGGTCTCCTGGGCCTGAAGCCCGGGGGCTTGGGCCCGGCCGACTCCGTCGCCTGTACCGGTGGAGGACCGCGGGTCTAGCGTCGCTCGCCGTGTCGTTGAGCCGGGCCGAATCCATCGCCGTGGTCGGCGACCTTCGTCGTGCCAGGCGTCGACAGCGGGTTGCCGAGATCCACTGGATCGACGCGATGTATCAGGTGTACATCACCGGCATCATCGCGGTGGTCGCCTTGATGTTCCTCTCGTCGTTGATCGGCGACGGGCAGGTCTCGGCCTCGGTGGTGGCGGACGTGAAGCTCCACGGCCCGGCCGTCTGCGGGCTCGTGGCCGCCCTGGCACTCTTCGTCGGGTTGCGATCGGGGAGCCGCGGCGGTCCTTTGGCACTCGAGCGGCCCGACGTGCGTCACGTTCTCCTCGCACCGGTGGACCGCGGCGTCGCCCTGCGTGGACCTGCGTGGCGGCAACTCCGCTTCGGGTGCTTCGTCGGTGCGGCGGTGGGAGCCGGGGCCGGGCAGCTCGCTCTTCGAAGGCTCCCGGGGAACCAGGCGGAGTGGATGTTCTTCGGGGCTCTCTTCGGCGTGTGCGTCTTCTGCCTCTCGTTCGGTTCAGCTCTCGTCGCCTCGGGTGTGAAGTTGCCGTCCTGGGTGGCGACGATCGGCGGAGGGGCGCTCGTGGCCTGGTCGGTCGCGGACATCGCCGGGCGTGCACCGACCTCACCGGCGACACACGTGGGGTCGCTTCCCCTGTGGCCCCTGCACACCGATGCCGTGGCGATCGTCGGGGTCGTGGCGGCCTTGGTGCTGGTAGGCCTCGGAATGGCGACCGTCGCGGGGACCTCCCTGGAGGCGGCCGAACGGAGGACTTCCCTCGTGGGCCAGCTCAGGTTCGCCGTCACCCTCCAGGACCTGCGCACCGTGATGGTGCTGCGCCGCCAACTTGCTCAGGAACGACCTCGCTCCCGACCGTGGATACCCGCCCGGAGCGGTCACCCGCGGTTCCCGGTGTTCCAGCGGGGTCTGCGCAGCACGCTTCGCTGGCCGATCGGCCGCCTCGGACGGTTCGCCGTGCTGATCGTCGTCGCCGGACTGGCGTTGCGCGGCGTCTGGGCCGGCACCACGCCGCTGGTCATAGTCGCCGGTCTGGCGCTCTGGTTGGCTGCCCTCGACGCTGCCGAGCCGCTCGGCCAGGAGGTCGACCACCCGGGCCGGACCGACACCTTCCCGTTCGAACGCGGGCGCCTGTTCGTGCGCCATCTGCCGATCATCTTCGTGGTGGCGGCGATCACGGGACTGCTCGCCGGAGTGGTCACCCTGCTGCCCGGAACCGCGTCGGTCCCCGCCGGTGAGGCACTGATCGTGGGTGTCATGGCGTCGGTGCTCGCTGCGTGCGGCGCGGTCGTGAGCGTCGTCCAGGGTGCCCCCGAGGCAGTCGACTCGATGGCGATGACGACTCCGGAGATCGCCGGCATGAGAACCGTGTACCGCGCCGCGTGGCCTCCCGGGATGGCCGTCATCGGCACGCTTCCGCTGATCGCCGCTCGGGCCGCCGCCGAACGTGCCGCCCGTCCGACCGCCGGGACCGAGACGATGGCGCCGATCGCCGCTGCGGTGCTCGCCTCCCTGCCCCTGTTGCTCCTGGTCGCTCTCGTCGCCGGGTGGACCCGTTTCCACGACCAGATCCACGCCTGGATAGCCGAGGCGATGGAGCAGGCCTCACCGACCAAGGCCGCCGAACGGGCCTCTGCCGAGCGCGAGGAGCGTGAACGCGCCGCGCTCGCCCGGATAGAAGCAGAGAAGGCGGCGAAGACGGAAGAGGCGGCGAAGACCGGAGGTGCGGTGAAGGCCGCGCCCAAGACGAGGCCGAAGGCAGGCCCGCCACCGGCCGCCAAGTCGAAGCCGAAGCCGTCCGCGCCCCCGAAGGGTGTCCAGGGTGGCAAGAGCGCAAAACCGATCGGCCGTCGCCGAGACCAGGAACCGTCATGACATCTGCTCCCGCAATCGAATCGAGAGGTCTCACGAAGACCTACGACGACATCGTCGCCCTGCACCCGCTCGACCTGACCGTCGCCGCCGGGGAGGCGGTCGCGCTGATCGGTCACAACGGGTCCGGCAAGTCGACGTTCCTGCGCATGGTTGCCGGCCTGCTCGAACCGAGCGGTGGAGACCTCGAGATAGCGGGCTTCGATCTGAGCGACGTCGAAGCGAGGGGCACGACCTCCTACCTGCCCGACGAGCCCGTCCTCTACGACGACCTTTCGTTGCGTGAGCACGTCGAGTACATCTCGCGGCTGCACGGGGGAGACGGCTTCGACGACTACGCCGAGGGCATGTGCGAGCGTCTCGGGCTGGCCGAACGCGTCGACGACCTTCCTGCCCGGTTCAGCCGCGGTCTCCGCCAGAAGACCGCGATCGTCCTGGCCCTGGCCAGACCGTTCTCGCTGCTGCTCGTCGACGAGCCGTTCGTCGGTCTCGATCAACCCGGCAAGCTCGTCCTCCTCGATCTGCTCGACGAGGTCCACGCCGACGGTGCCGCCACGCTCGTGGCCACCCACGATCCGTCCTACGTCGACCGTGTGGACCGCAGCGTCGCCCTGCGTGACGGTGAGGTCGTCTTCGACGGTCGGGCGACGCTCGACCAGGTCCTCTCCCTGGTCGGGGGCTGATGCGGGCCGCACCCGTCTCCTACGACGAGGCGCTCCGCGAGCGCGTCGCGGTGAACCTCGCCGGGCACAGCCGGCGGACCCACCGTCTCGAAGGACGACGGCATGCTGCAGTGGCGGTGGTCCTCGTCGACTCCGAGGTCGGCGAGGATCGGATCGACCCTGCGCCGTGGGAAGACGGCGCGATGGACGTGATCCCGGGCGGCGCCGAGAACCTCGACGGCCGCATGGTCGACGTCGCCGGCGGTGCCGCTTTCCTACTGTGCCGGCGTGCCGCCCGGCTCAACGCCCATGCCTCCCAGTGGGCCCTGCCGGGAGGTCGGCTCGAACCCGACGAGGACCCGATCGACGCGGCCCTTCGGGAGACGTCGGAGGAACTCGGTGTAGATCTCGGCGGCGACGCCGCGCTCGGCCTGCTCGATGATTACCCGACGCGCTCCGGTTACCTGATCACGCCGGTTGTCGTGTGGGGCGGTGGGCGACTCGACCTTCGGCCGTCCGCCGACGAGGTCGTCGCGGCTTACAGGGTCGGCCTGCACGAACTGTGCCGCGATGACTCGCCGAGGTTCGTCACCATCCCCGAGAGCGACCGGCCGGTGGTGCAGGTCCCGCTCGGGGGCGATCTGATCCACGCGCCGACCGGAGCGGTCCTGCTCCAGTTCCGCCGTCTCGGCCTCGACGGCGACCCGTCCCCGGTCGACGCTTACGAGCAGCCGGTGTTCGCCTGGCGGTGACGACCGGTCGCCCGTTCGGCCAGGATGGTCCGATGCAGGTTCACCTCGTCGACGGGACCTACGAGCTGTTCCGCTATCACTTCGCCCTTCCCGGTCACGTCACCAACGCAGGCCGGGAGGTAGCTGCGACACGCGGCGTCGCCGGGTCCTTGCTCGGTCTGCTCGAGGACGGCGCCACCCACTTGGGTGTCGCCACCGACCACGTGATCGAGTCGTTCCGCAACGACCTCTACGACGGCTACAAGGACGGTTCCGGTGTGGAACCCGACCTCCTCCAGCAGTTCCCGCTTCTGGAGGACGTCCTGCGGGCCCTCGGCATGACGGTGTTCGCCATGGTCGAGTACGAGGCCGACGACGCACTCGGAGCGGCGGCACGAGTCGCCGCTGCCGACGGACGGGTCCAGCAGGTGCTGATCTGCACACCCGACAAGGACCTGGGTCAGTGCGTCGGCGGCAAGGTGTTCCAGTTCGACCGGCGCAAGCAGCTCCTCATCGACGAGTCCGGTGTGCGTGAGAAGTTCGGTGTGCCGCCCGAGTCGATCCCCGACTATCTCGGCCTCGTCGGCGACACGGCGGACGGCTTTCCCGGACTTCCCGGCTGGGGGGCGAAGTCCACCGCGACCGTCCTGGCCCGCTACGGCCACATCGAGGAGATCCCGCACGACGCCGCTCAGTGGGAGGTGGAGGTTCGTGGCGCGGCGAAGCTCGCCCGGACTCTCGCCGAAGGCATCGACGACGCCCTTCTGTTCCGCACGATCGCGACGATCGCCTACGACGCTCCGACGGTCACGACCGTCGACGAGCTGCGATGGAGCGGGCCGACCGCGGACCTCGCCGCCTTGTCGGAGGAGATCGACGCACCGGAGCTGCTCGCGCGGGCCGAGCGGCTGGCAGAGCGCGCCTGAACGCGCCTGCGCGCGGTTCGGCCGTGGGTGTGGGCCGTGGGTGTGAAAGCGTCCGTGCATCGCGCGCTCAACACGGCCTATGGTCAGGACCGCTGACGTCGGTGGGACATCGCTGGCGAAAGTTGCCCAGCGGCCTGGCCGATACCGACCCCCCCTGGTGTCGAGCCGGGCCGCGGGCGGAACGCCGGTGGCTACTCGTCGTCCGTTTGGCGCGCCCGACTCGGTGCGACCCTCGGGGGCTCGTGCGGCATCTTCGGATAGACGGGCGGCCACGGTGCATCGCCCAGCCCGTCGTCGAGGTCACGCCGATACCAGGCGAGCAGCGGTTCTATAGACTGTGGAGCGTCGTCCATCGTGGCCCACGGATCGCCTTCGGCTTCGACCTTGGCCGGGACCACGTCGAGTGTGAGCGACTCGGGGTCGATCGTGTCCAGCTCATCCCAACGGAAAGGGCACGACACCTGGCCGCCGACCCTCGGTCTGACGCACCAGGCCCCGAAGACGGTCTTGTGGGGTGCGTTCTGGTTGAAGTCGACGAACACCCGCTCGCCGCGTTCCTCCTTCCACCAGGCGGCGGTCAACAGGTCGGGTCTGCGGCGTTCCAGTTCCCTCGCCAGCGCGACGGCCGCCTGACGGACCTCGAAGGAGTCCCAACGTGCTTCGAGACGGACGTACAGGTGCAGGCCTCGGTTCCCGCTGGTTTTGACGAACACGTCGATCCCCTGCTCGGCGAGCACGCTGCGGACCTCGCGTGCCGCTTCGCGCAGTTCGGGGAGCCCGACGCCCTTCGGAGGGTCGAGATCGATCCGGAGCTCGTCGGAGTTCTGCGGGGTGGCGGCTCGGAACGGCCACGGGTGGAATCCGAGGCAGCCGAAGTTGACTGCCCAGAGGAGGTGGGCGAGGTCCTCGACCACGAGCGCGTTGCTGGTCGTCCCGTTCGGTGTCGACAGGTCCGTCGTGCGGACCCAGTCCGGGGTCCCCTTCGGCACTCGCTTCTGGAAGAACGACTTGCCGCTCGCTCCGTCGGGGAAGCGTTGCATCAACGTCGGCCGTCCCCCGATCGTTGCGAGTAGCGGCCCTTCGATCGACTGGTAGTAGCGGACGAGGTCGAGCTTCGTCGCTCCCAGCTTCGGGAAGAACACCTTGTCCGGGCTCGTGACCCGGACCTCCCGTCCGCTCGCTTCGACCGTCAGGGCTTCGGTGGCCATGAGGAGCGACCGTATCGGCCCATCCACGGTCCCGGGCGGTGACCTATCGTCGATCCATGTCCTGGCTGTTCGCCCGTTTCTACGACCGGATCGTCGGTCCCGCCGAGCAGGCGTCGCTCGGTCCGTGGCGGCGGGAGTTGTTGGCGGGTCTTTCCGGGACCGTCGTCGAGATCGGTTCCGGCACCGGGGTGAACGTCGAGCTGTATCCGAGTTCCGTCGAACACGTCACCTTCACGGAGCCGGACGTCGGGATGCGCCGTCAACTGGAGGCGAGGCTCGGTCGGGCTCATGCCGAGGGACGTTTCGGGCCAGCGGCGGCCGACGTGCGGACCGACGCTGCCGCAGACCTGTCGCTACCGGACGGTTCGGTGGACAACGTCGTCGCGACTCTGGTCCTCTGCACCGTGCCCGACCCGGAGGCGGCGCTGCGCGAGGCGTGGCGCGTGTTGCGTCCGGGAGGTCGACTCGTGTTCCTGGAACACGTCGCCGCCGATCACCGTCCGGACCGCCTCCGGTGGCAGCAGCGTGTCGACCCGGTGTGGAGGCACGTCGCAGGCGGTTGCCGTCTGACCCGCCCCACCCAGACGACCATAGAGGCGGCCGGGTTCGATCTCGAACACGTGGCCCGGGAGAGTGCTCGCAATATGAGTCCACTCCTGCGGACCACGATCCGAGGAACAGCGGTTCGGGGCACAGCGGTCCGGGCTGCATGAGAGTGGGCAGGAGTCGTGTCCAGGCGTTGCTGGTCTTCGCAGCCCTATTCCCGTTGCTGGGAGGATGTTCGGGGTCGAGCGACGGGGCCTCCCGCACCACGCGACCGGTCGAGGGCGAATCCGTGACCGCACCCCCTTCACCCTCTGCGTCCCCTTCGGCGCCGTCGACCGTCGGGTCGTCGTCGGTGACCGAACCGGTCCGCCTCGGATCGTTCGCGAAGCTCGTGCCCCTGCCCCGCTCGGTCGAACCCAGGGCGGCGTTGTTCACTCTCGTCCCCGAGACGGTCGTCGTGGTCCGATCTGAGGCGCGACAGGACGCGGCGGATGCGGTGGACCTACTGCGCAGCCGGATCGGTGCTGCTTCCGGCCTGGCCTTGCCGGTGCGCGACGAAGCCGGCACAGCTCCTGCGATCTCCTTCACGGCCGGCCCTGAGCGATGGGCACCGGAGCACTACACGATCTCGGTCACCCAGGCCGGTGTGGATGTCGTCGCAGCGGACCACGACGGGTTCGTGTGGGCGGTGCAGACCCTGGTCCAGGCCTTGCCCCCCGAAGCGCTCTCGTCGACCCGACAGCCGGGAACCTTCGCCCTACCTGCCGTCGTGATCGACGACGCACCCCGCTATCGATGGCGGGCTGCGATGCTGGACTTGGCACGCCACTTCTTCGGACCCGACGACGTGAAGGCGTTCGTCGACGAGGTGTCGGCCTACAAGCTCAACCGGCTCCACCTGCATCTGACCGACGACCAGGGTTGGCGGATCGAGATTCGCTCCCACCCGGAACTCACGACCAAGGGATCGACCTCGGAGGTGGGTGGAGATAAGGGCGGGTACCTCACGCAGGCGGACTACCGCGGGATCGTCGACTACGCCCGGGAGCGGGGCGTGACGATCGTTCCGGAAGTGGACACCCCGGGGCACACCAACGCGGCTCTCCACTCGATCCCAGCGCTCAACTGCGACGGGGACGCGCCGCCGGTCTACACGGGGATGAAGGTCGGCTTCAGCAGCCTCTGCATCGACAAGGACGACACCTACGAATGGTTCGACGACGTCGTCGGCGAACTCGCGGACATGACGCCGGGCAAGTGGATCCACCTCGGAGGAGACGAGTCCCATTCGACACCGGCCGCCGACTACAGGACCTTCGTCGCGAAGGCGGCGCGCATCGTCGTCGATCACGGCAAGACGCCGATCGGTTGGGAGGAGATCGGCAACGCCGATCTCCCGACCGGGGCAGTCGCCCAGCACTGGCGTGACCCCGAGCCGACGCTCGCAGCGGTCCGGCACGGTGCCGACGTGATCCTGTCGCCCTCCTCGAAGGTCTATTTCGACATGAAGTACGTCGAAGGTGGGCCGGGGAACGTGTGGGCTGGCCTGATCCCGACGCGCACGGCCTACGACTGGAATCCGGCGACGCTCCTCGACGGCTTGGACGCGGACAGGGTGCTGGGCGTCGAGGCACCGGTGTGGACGGAACTGATCACCGACCGGAAGACGTTCCAGGAGCGGACGTTGCCGCGGCTGCCGGCCTTGGCCGAGGTCGCCTGGAGCGAGCAGAAGGCACGCTCGTGGGACGGTTTCCGTCAGCGGATCGGCACCCATGCCCCCCGCTGGGAAGCGGCCGGTTGGGCGTGGACCAGAGACCCGGGAATCGACTGGTCGAACTGAACGACGGATCCGCTCTGTCCGGTGGGATTGCAGTCACAGGACCCGTGGGCTAGACCGTCCGACGGCCTGAAACCGGGTCCATGAGGATCGACAGCGAAAGAGGAGGTGGATCGATGAGCGATGGCAGTACATGCGTGAGGTCGGTCCCCTCGTCGCACGATCCCCACCACGGCTGACTGCTGCGAGTTCCGACCTCTCGGTGCTTCCCGTAGCGCTCATCGTTCCCCTGGCCGCGCCCGGCGCGGCCCGAACCAGGGATACGAGAGATGACACAAGCCAGGACGGACCCGCGTCACGCGCGCGCGGCCAAGGGTGAGGTGCTGATCGACGTCGAGTCGGTCACGAAGACCTTCAGCAACCGTGACGGCGAACCGCCGGTGCTCGACCACGTCTCCTTCAGCGTGCACGAAGGGGAGATCGTGGCGTTGCTGGGACGGTCGGGCAGTGGCAAGTCGACGTTGTTGCGCTGCGTGGCCGGTCTGCTCCAACCGACCTCGGGTTCGGTGCGCCACCGCGGAAGGACGGTCGAGGGCCCCAACCCCGGCACGGCGATGGTCTTCCAGTCCTTCGCCCTGATGCCCTGGCTGACGGTGCGACAGAACGTCGAACTGGGTCTCGAAGCGAAGGGGATCGGTCGTGCCGAGCGTCGGGAGAAGGCCGAACGGGTGATCGACATCATCGGGCTCGACGGCTTCGAGGACGCCTACCCGAAGGAGATCTCCGGTGGGATGCGCCAGAGGGTCGGGTTCGCTCGAGCGCTGGTCGTCGAGCCGGAAGTGCTCCTGATGGACGAACCCTTCTCCGCGCTCGACGTGTTGACCGCCGAGAACCTGCGCGGCGAACTGTTGGAGCTGTGGGGCAGCGAAGCGTTCCCCGTCGAGTCGATCGTCATCGTCACCCACAACATCGAAGAGGCAGTCCTGCTGGCGGATCGGATCGTGATCCTGGGATCGAACCCCGGTCGTGTGCGCCTGGAGGTGCCGGTGGACCTCCCGCGCCCGCGGGACCGTCACGCCCCGGCCTTCGGGCGACTGGTGAACAGGATCTACGAGGTGATGACCGGGCGGCTGCCGGCCGAGGTCGTCGCCCCGATGCTGGCGACCCCGGCGTCGGTGCCGCTGCCCCGTGCCACGGTCGACGGGTTGTCGGGCTTCGCGGAGCTCCTGTCGGACGCAGGCCCGCAGCCGGTGGCCGAGATCGCCGATCGTTTGTCCTTCGAGATGGGTGAGCTTCTCCCGGTCCTCGACGCTCTCGAACTGCTCGGCTTCGCCGAGGTCGACGCCGGCACGGTCGCCCTGACCGACACGGGCAGGACGTTCGCCAGCGCCGACATCCAAGCGTCGAAGCGGATCTTCGCCCTGGCAGTGCTCCAGCACGCACCGTTGGTGCGCCTGATCGCAGGTGCGGTGGCCAAGGAGGTCGACTCCACGGTCAAGGGCAGGTACTTCCGAGACGAGCTGAACAGGTCGTTCAGCGAAACCGAGGCGCAGGTCCAACTCGAGATCGCCAGTGACTGGGGTCGTTACGCCGAACAGTTCAGCTTCGACGTCGACCACGACGAGTTCGTGGCCGACCCGGACCGGGACCGTGTGCTCGTCGAGGGAGGTGAGTGAAGTGACGTTCACCTACAGGACCATCGTCGGGGGTGGGGGAACCGCAACGCCCGAGCGCCCGCGTCCGGACCGGACCTACAGCGGTTGGATCGGGACGACGGTGCGACGCGTTTCGTGGGCGGACGTCGTCGTGTTCCTCGGGGTCCTCGGCCTGCTCTACGGCGTGGTCGCCGTGAGCAAGGGAACAACGGCGACGTTCTCCGCCCAGAGTGTGGCTTCGGTCGACACTTCCCCGAGCCGGCTTCCCTACGACGCTGCCCGCAGTCTCCTCCGGATGTTCGTCGCGCTGGCGGCCTCGTACGCGTTCACTCTCGTCTACGGATATGTCGCAGCTCGGAACCGCCGGGCCGAGAAGGTTCTGATCCCGGCGCTCGACATCTTGCAGTCGGTACCGATCCTCGGGTTCCTGTCCATAACCGTGACGGGGTTCATCGCCTTGTTCCCCGGCTCGTACCTGGGGCTGGAGATGGCGTCGACCTTCGCCATCTTCACCTCGCAGGCCTGGAACCTGACGTTCAGCTTCTACAACTCGCTCACGACCCAGCCGGCCGACCTCGACGAGGCGGCACGTCTGCTCGGGCTTTCCCGGTGGCGACGGTTCTGGAAGCTCGACGTTCCGAGCGGCGCCATCGGTCTCGTGTGGAACGGGATGATGAGCATGGGAGGAGGCTGGTTCTTCCTGGTCGCCTCCGAAGCCATCAGCGTGCTCAACCGTGACTACGCGCTGCCGGGGATCGGCTCCTACGTCGGAGCGGCGATCCACGACGGGGAGCTCTCGAAGGTGGGCCTCGGCGTTGCGGTCATGGCGGTCGTGGTCGTCGGGGTCAACTTCGTCTTCTGGCGTCCGCTCGTGGCGTGGGCGGAACGATTCAAGAACGAGCAGACCGAGTCCGCGGTGGAGCCGCGGTCGCTCGTGCTCGACCTGCTTCGTCGCTCCCACTGGCCCCGCAAGGTCGGTCAACTTCGTCGCAGGCTCGCCGAACCGGTGAACCGGCTCGGGGATCGTGTCTTCGGCCATGACCGATTCGACTCGCGCTCGGTCTCCGGCCGCGGCTGGGTCGATGTGGCCTTCACCATCGCCGGCGTCGGAGCCGCGGTGGTCGGTGTCGTCGAACTCGTCCGCTACGTCACCGCCGAGGAGGGGTTGACGATCTTCGTTCAGCCGCTCTGGCAAGGTCTGCTCACCCTGTGTCGTGTGGTGATCCTCGTCGTGGTCTCCACCGTCGTCTGGGTGCCTGTCGGTGTGCGGATCGGCCTCAGCCCGAAGGCGTCCCGGATCGCGCAGCCCGTCGTCCAGGTCCTCGCGAGCTTCCCGGCCAACTTCTTGTTCCCGTTCGCCGTGTGGGCCTTCGTCCGTACGGGCCTGACCCTCGACGTCGGCGGCATCTTCCTCATGGCTCTCGGTGCCCAGTGGTACATCCTCTTCAACGCCATCGCCGGTGCTCAGGCGATTCCCAGCGACCTGAGGGACGCTGTCGACGACCTGGGGGTGAGCGGTTGGCTGAGGTGGAAGCGTCTCTACCTGCCGGCGGTGGTCCCGGCGTACGTGACCGGTGGGATCACTGCGTCCGGTGGTGCCTGGAACGCATCGATCGTCGCCGAGGTCGTCACCTATGGCGGTACGACCCTCACCGCCACCGGTCTGGGTGCGTACATCGCGCGAGCGACCGCCGTCGGCGACTTCCACGAGATCCTCGCCGGGGTCGCGGTGATGGCGCTCTACATCGTCGGCATCAACCGCCTCTTCTGGCATCGGCTGTACCGCGTCGCCGAACGCCGTTACGCCCTCGCCTGAGTCGGCGGACAACACCCCCACAGCAGAGTCCGAACGCGTTCCCTCGGCTCACCGTCAGCACCCCCAACGGGATTCGAACCCGTGTTACCTCCTTGAAAGGGAGGCGTCCTAGGCCGCTGGACGATGGGGGCCTGCCCGTCTCCGGGACCCGGTCACGGTAGCAGTCGACCCTCGCGGCCTCGTAAGGGGATCGTCGCTCCCTTCGGAGGGTGCGCCGGGTTCGGGTCGAAGTGCGCCAGGTAGGGTCTCGGAAATGGAGATGTCGGGGGGAACGGGACGCGCACTCAAATTCGCGCGCGTCGCTGCCGACTGGAATCCACGGTCGATCGGGCACGGACTGCCTTCTGGAGGGACCACGTGAGCGACGAGTGGCCTCAGCCACCGCAGGAACCGGGGCCCTTTGCCGGTGGTCCGGCCGTCGGTCCGACCGTCGATCCGGGCAGCGTCCACGGGTTGGGGCACGCCCAGGGAACGGAACAGGCTCCCGGCCCGGGCACCGTGCCCCCCGCAGCACCGCATCCGCCTGCAGCCTCGCCTCCGCCCACGGCTCCTGCCGGAGCACCTTGGGCCGCCGGCGCTGCGATTCCTGCTGCCGTGTCCCCACCCCCTCCACCTGGTCCGCCGACAGGTCCCCCGACCGGTCCGCTCTCGGGTCCGCTCACGGGTCCGCCGGTAGGCGGTGGCCCCGGAATCCCCTTCAGCGGAGCCGGGTCCATCTTCGGTCAGCCTGGCCCGTACCCGGGCAGTTCGGACCCGGGACGCCTCGGGGCGGGGGCGCCGGTACCGCCGGCGGGCATCGGTCAGCCGGTCCCGCAGTCGTGGGGTGGAGCGCCTGCCGCGTGGCAGCCGCCCCAAGGCATCGCGCGGCCCAGCGCGGCCGTGGACCGCGCCCCCGCCTGGCTGTTGGGTCTGGCCGCCCTGGTGGTGGTTTGTCTCGTCGGCGGTGCCGTGTATCTGGTCACCTCGGATCACGGACCCGACTACCCGAAGGAGTGGGACGCTCGGGTCGCCCCGTTGGTGTCGTTCGTGGAGTTGCACCGGGGTCTCACCTACGACCACCCGGTCAAGGTCAACTTCCTGACCCCGGCCGAGTACACGAAGGCGACGCGCTCCGGTGACGACGGCGGGCCGTCGAAGGAGGAGAAGGAGGAGATGGAGGAGTCCATCTCCGTCATGCGGGCACTCGGCCTGGTCGAGGGAACCTTCGACTTCGAGAAGGCGTCACAGCAGCTCGCGGACTCCGGAACCCTCGCCTACTACGACCCGACCGTGAAGCAGGTCTACGTCCGCGGGACGAAGTTGACACCGTCGTTGCGGGTCACGCTCGTCCACGAGCTCACCCACGTTGCCCAGGATCAAGCGTTCGACCTCGAACGCGTAGGCGATTCCGACGGGCCCGAAGGGACGGCACTGAGGGCCATCGCGGAAGGCGACGCGACTCGCATCGAGGACCTGTACGTGGAGAAGGGACTGTCCGACAGCGAGCGCAAGGAGCACGAGAAGCAGTCCTCGGCCGACACGAAGAGCGCCGACAAGGACCTCGCTGACGTTCCCCCCGTGCTCACGGTGTTGTTCGCCGCCCCCTACTACTTCGGACCTGCCGTCGTCGCGCTCGCCGACGCACAAGACGGCAACACCGCTGTCGACAAGCTGTTCGAGGCCCCACCCTCGGAGTTCTCGTTGTTCGACCCGCTCACGTTCCCGCCCCAGGACAACCCTGCTTCGGACCAGGAGAAGATCGACATCGACCTGCCGAAGGGTGCCGAGAAGATCGACTCGTCGAGCTTCGGTCCCGTCGCCTGGTACCTGCTCCTCGCATCACGCGTCGGTGAGGATCAGGCGTTCACGGCGGTTCAGGGGATCTCCTCGGACGGCTTCCTCTCGTACCGCAAGGACGGCAAGGTGTGCGTCAGCGGTGCCGCCGGAGGCAAGCCGTCGGAGGTGAAGGAGTTGCGCTCGGCGCTGGAGTCGTGGGCAGCCAAAGGTCCCTCCGGTGCAGCCAAGGTGAGCGGATCGGCAGCCCGGGTGGACGTCGTGTCGTGCGACCCTGGCAAGGACGCGGCGGCGGGCGGCAAGGTGAGCCAGGACATGCTGTTGCTCCCGGCGCGACGCACCTACACCTTCGTGACGATCTTCAAGGCCGGTATCGAGCAAGGACTCACCGACAAGCAGGCGACCTGTTCCGGCAAGGGCGTGCTCGATCTGTTCACGCTGGATCAGATCGCTGACCCGGAGTTCATGCCGAGCGCAGAACAGCAGCGTGCGATCACCCAGGTGGCCGCATCGTGCCGCTGAGTGCATCCACGACGAAGTGCTGGGTCCACCCGGTCAGGTCGTAGAGGGCCCAGATTCCGTAGGTCGGATCGTCCGGTGCCAGGTCCGGTCGCGGACCGTCGTCCTCGGTCTCGATCCCGAGCATCGTCCCGGTCACCAGTCGGACCGTGTTCAGAGCCCGAATCGCGGCCCAGAGCTGCTCCTCGGTGGCGGTAGCACCGGCGAACACCTCCCTCAGGACCGACATCGCCTCCTGCTGCGACGTCCGTAGTTCCTCACCGGCGAGGAGGCGATAGCCGGCCTCGCGTTCGGGGTCGTCGGGGTACGCGACAGGACTCAGCCTGGCGAGCATCGGCTCGTCCGGGTCCTCGAGAAGGCGTGAGATCGCCCCGAGCGCGTCGTCGAGCAGGTGGATCGCCCGGGCGTCGAGAACGACGTCGTAGGTGCCGTCGGAACGTCGACGGACCACAGGGTTCTGTTGCCTGAACAATCCCATCAGGGCGTCACGAATCGTCGTGTTGCATCGTCGCCCACAGCCCGTGTTCCTGCAGCTTGAACACGTCGATCTCGGCCTTCTCCCGAGGCCCCGTCGACACGGCCGCCCGACCCTTGTTGTGGACGTCGAGCATCAACGACTCGGCCTTGGACTTCGAGTAGCCGAACACCTTCTGGAACACGAGCGTGACGTAGTCCATGGTGTTGATCGGGTCGTTCCAGACGAGCACCACCCACGGGCGGTCCTCGCCGACGAGCTCATCGACGTCCGGGGACGAGGTCTCCGCGGGTACGAGGACTGGCGTCGGGCTCACCCGCCAATGATGGCCCTGGGACGGTCCCCGACTCCAGAGGCGAACGCATGTGCAGGAACACGTTCAGCGCTGCGAACCAGACGAGACACGCCCCGAGGATGTGCAGGGCCACCAGCAGCGGCGGCACACCGGTGAAGTACTGCGCGTAGCCGATGCCCGCCTGGATGACGAGCAGCGTGAGCAGGAGATCGGTCGCGCCCTGCAAAGTCCCACCCGGGTGGTGACGGCGTATCTGCACCAGGATCCACACGGTCACGGCGAGAAAGCCGATCATCGCGATTCCGTGGATCCGGGCTGCGTCGTGTACTGCGATCGGCAGTCGGCGGATCGCGGTCACGTCGGACTCGTTGTGGCCGCTGTGCGGCCCTGAACCGGTGACGAGGGTGCCGGTCAGCACGACGGTCGTCGCCATGACGACGAGCAGTCCTCCCCAGCGCAGCAGCGCCGGCGTGACCGCCGGACGGACGGGCCGGTCGTCGGGGAGCCCGGCGCGGTGGGTGAGCAGAGTCGCGTCGGCGACGAGCACCAACGAGACGACCATGTGCATCTGCACCCACCACGGGTTCAGGTCCGAGACGACGACCACCCGACCGACGAGGATCTGAGCCACGACACCGCCGACCAGGCCGATCGACAGCCAGGTCAGGTCACGGCGACGCGGCACGCGGCGCAGGGACCCGAGCACGGCGGCGGCAACAGCGATGGACACGAGACCCGTCACGAGCCGATTCATGAACTCGACCATCGGGTGCAGTTCCATCGGGGCCACGAACTGCGTGTCGGTGCAGTTCGGCCAGTCCGTGCAGCCGAGGCCGGATCCGGTCAGACGGACACCCGCTCCCGTCAGCACGATGAGGACGAGGAGGGCGAGAGCGCCCCATGTGATGCGCCGATACGCGGAGGGTGTCAGCGGCTTGCTCAGGCGGCGGATCACGATCGAAGGCTACGACCGTGCCACTGGAGTTCACCAAGCTGTCGCCGACGTGTCGGACCGCCGGGCGCAGGGGACGGGGGCGCGGATGGGAAGCGCGGCGGCGTTGCCTCATAGGGTGGGAGCCGTGCTCAAGCAGTCCCGGGCTCCGCTGCGCACCCGTGTCGCCGGCTACGTCGCGCTGACGAAGCCGCGCATCATCGAGTTGCTGCTGATCACCACCGTGCCGACCATGGTGGTGGCGGAACGTGGCATGCCGTCGGGCTGGTTGATGCTCAACACCGTCATCGGCGGCACTCTCTCGGCCGGTGGCGCGAACGCGATGAACATGTTCATCGACCGCGACATCGACCGGATCATGCAGCGCACGAAAGGTCGACCCCTCGTCACCGGCGTGATGACGCCTCGGGCGGCCCTCACGTTCGCGATCGGCATCGAAGCTTTCTCGTTCCTGTACCTCTGGTACTGGGTGAACCTTCTGAGCGCGGTCCTGGCCCTGAGTGCCTGCCTCTTCTACGTGCTCGTCTACACGCTGTGGCTGAAGCGTCGGTCACGTCAGAACATCGTCATCGGGGGAGCAGCAGGTGCCGCTCCTGTGCTCATCGGTTGGGCGGCCGTGACCGGCGGTCTCGGCTGGGCCCCGTGGATCCTGTTCGGCGTGATGTTCCTCTGGACCCCGCCGCACTTCTGGGCATTGGCGATCAAGTACAAGGACGACTACGCCTCGGTCGACGTCCCCATGCTCCCGTCGGTCGCGAGCCTGCGCGACACCGCTGTGCAGATCGTCGGCTACACGGTCGCGGTCTGGGCGCTCTCGATCGCCTTCTGGTGGTCGGCCGACCTGGGTGCCGTCTACCTGGTGTCCGCTGTGGTGCTCGGTGCCGCTTTCACATGGCTGACGATCGTCCTCCTCCGGAAACCCACGACGAGGAACGCCATGAAGGTCTTCACGTTCAGCATCACCTACGTCACCCTCCTCTTCGGTGCGATGGCGCTCGACCAGCTCATCTCCCATGGTTGAGCGGCCGGCCGTGTCCACCGGGTTCCGGGGCGATCAGGGTGACCATCCCGGCTTTTCAGGGCTGGGAGGGCGACTGTGTAGTGTCCCGAAACGTACGGAACCGTTTCCCCACGAGACGCCGACGCTCCCGTCATTGCACGCGTCGGTGGTGAGGTCAGCACACCAATGGCTGTAATCGACACCGCTCCCGAGACCGCCGCGACCCACGCGGCCACTGCTGTGGCCCGGATCGAGCCCACCGGCTTCGCCGCCCTCCTCGGGACCGGCGACCACAAGGTCATCGGCCGCCTCTACATCGCGACTTCTCTCCTCCTCGGAGCGGTCGTCATGCTTCTCGGCCTCCTGTTCTCCATCGAGGCGGTGGACACCGGGTCGCTGTCGATCTTCACGAAGGACACGGTCTTCCAGTTCTGGACCCTTCTTCGGGTCGGTGGGGTGTTCCTGCTCGCCTTTCCGCTGGTGATCGGCGTGGCGATGGTCGTCGTGCCCCTCCAGGTGGGGGCCAAGGCGATCGCGTTCCCCCGGGCCGCCGCCGCCTCGTACTGGGCGTTCCTCCTCGGTGCCGGACTCTTCCTCGCCTCCTACGCCATCAACGGCGGTCCCGGCGGTGGAAGCAACACCGGCGTCAACCTATGGATCGCCTCCCTCGGGCTGATCGTCGTGGCCATCCTGCTGGCCGCCGTCTGCCTGGCCACCACGGTGTTCGCGCTTCGCCAGACCGGTCTGACGATGAACCGGATCCCGCTGTACGCCTGGTCCGTGGCCGTGGCAGCTGTGATGTGGCTCCTGACGCTCCCGGTGCTGGTCGGCGTGCTCGTGCTCATGTACGTCGACCACCGCCACGGCGGTTCGACGTTCGGCGACAACGCCTCCCTCTTCAACCACCTCGACTGGGTCCTGCGGAACCCGCAGGTCTACGTCGTGGCCGTCCCGGTCCTCGGTTTCGCCGCTGACGTGCTCGCAACGACGGCCAAGGCTCGCATCGCTCCCCGGTTCGCTGCTCAGGGCGCGATCGGGGCGTTCGGCATCTTCGGCTTCGGTGCCTTCCTCGCCGGTGCGGACGCACACGACCACAAGGCCTGGGTCGTCATCGCCCTCGGAGTCGCCGCCCTCCTCCCGGTCCTGGCCATCCTCGGCCTCGCCGGCGACCTGTTCCGTCGGGGCAGCTTCGCCTTCAACCCGGCGGTCGGCTACGCGGTCGCCGGACTCCTGATCCTGCTGCTCACCGTCGCCGCCGGCGCCCTCGGCTCGTTCCCCGGCCTCGAGACCTACGGGACGATCTTCGACGTCGGCGTCAGCACCGGAGCGCTGCTCGCCACCCTGATCGCCTCGCTCGGTGCGATCACCTGGTGGGCCACCAAGATCGGCCGCCAGCCCGTGGCCAAGGGTCCGGCTGCGGTGGCACCCGTCGCTCTTCTTCTCGGTTCCGCCGCGATCATCCTGCCGGACCTGATCGCCGGACTCATCGGTGACGGCCCGCCGAGCACCGAGCTCTCCCCGTCGTGGGTCGGTGGTATCGAGGGAGTGAACGTGGTCGCCGTCGTCGGAGTGCTCCTGCTGCTGCTGGGCGTGGTCGCCTCGCTCGCAGCGTTCGTGCCGATCATCCGCACGCCCGACCAGCCCGCCGAGGCGGACCCGTGGGAGGGGCAGTCCCTCGAATGGCTGGCACCGTCGCCGCCCCCGCTCGACAACTTCGACATCGAGCTGCCGGTCGTCGTCTCGGCCGAACCGCTCGTCGACCTTCGTGAGGAGAAGTGATGGCAGCGGACGCCGCCCTCGCAATGCCCCCGGCCGCCGCGCCGACCCGGCCCCGTGTGCTGCTCGTCGGCACGGCCCTGGCCGCCGGTGCGTCGTTCATGACCGTGATGGGTCTGATCGGCATCTACCTCAGCCGTCGGGCTGACGTCATCTCCAGTGGTGCCACCTGGCTCCCGGACAAGACGCAGATCCCGCTCACGCCAGGCAACCTTGCCTTCGGCACCATGCTTCTTTCCGCCGTCGCTGTCACCTGGGCCGTAGACGCGGTTGGCAAGGACGACCGCAAGATGGCTTACCTGGCCCTCGGCCTGACGCTGCTGTTCGGGCTGTCGGTGGTCAACCTGACCGTGTTCCTCTACAAGATCTCGGGGCTCTCGGTCAGCACCACACCCGGCCTGCTCTTCTACGCCGTCACCGGCACGCACCTGGCCATGATGTTCGGAGGGATGGCCTTCCTGGTCGTCATGACCATCAGGGTCCTCGCCGGCGACTACCGGGGACGCGACCGTGAGGGCGTCGTCTCCGCCGCCTTGTTCTGGTACGCCACCGTCGCGGCTCACGCCGTGATCTGGCTCGCGATCTACATCACGAAGTAGGCCTCGATGATCAAGACCGGTTCCAAGCTCTACTACGCCCTCGCCGGGCTCTCTTTCCTGGCGGCGATCCTCTATGCCGGGTTCACGGGCGACCACAAGCTCGGTATGGACACGCTCCTCGGCCCGATCACCTTCGGGTGGAAGGGCTACGTGGGTGAACACGTCGGCTACTCGGTGCTGATGAGCGCCGCATTCGTCAGCCTCACCATCGCGATCCTCCTCTCGGCCGTCCGGGACGCTGATCCGGAGAGGGCGGCGAAGGTCCTCGAACTGCCGGCCGCGCCGCCCGCAGCCGTTCCGGTCTCGGTGAACTACTGGCCGGTCATCGGTGCCTTCTCGGTCGGTTGCATGGCCCTCGGCCTCGCGGTCGGCCCGGTCCTGTTCGTCATCGGTGTCATCGGTGTCGTCGCCTCGTTGGTCGAGTGGACCGTGCGGGCCTGGTCGGACCGAGCGACCGGCGACGCGGAACTGAACCGCTCGCTGCGCTCGGCGCTGCTCGGACCGTTCGAACTGCCGATCGGCGGTTTGCTGATCCTCGGCGGAATCGTGCTCGGGATGTCCCGCATCCTGCTGGCTCTCCCGTCCGCCGGGTCGATCGCCGTGTTCGGCGCGGTGCCGGCCATGATCCTGGCCGTCGGTGCCCTCGTCGCCCTTCGCCCCAAGCTCTCGCAGTCGTTCATCGCCGCTGCGATCGTCGTCGGAGCACTCGCGCTGCTGGTCGGTGGAACGATCGCCGCCGTCGTCGGCGAGCGGGATCACGACACCCATCCGGCCGAACAGACCGGTTCGGCGCCGATCACCCTCGTCGTCGAGGTGGGGAACTGACATGCGTCCCCGAGGAGGAACAATGACCGGTGGCGTCCGCTCGCGCCTTCTGAAGCTGGCCCCCGTCGTCACAGGACTCGTGCTGTTCGCAGCGTCTTGTGCGAGCAACGCGCCGCAGGACACGTTCAAGCCTGAAGGGCCCGCGGCCCGCAAGATCGACAACCTCATCGTGCCGATCTTCGGAGTCGCCGGGATCGTCTTCGTCCTCATCATCGGCGGAGCGATCTTCATCGCCTGGAAGTTCCGGGCGCGGGACGACGACGACTACAACGAGATGCCCAAGCAGGTCCACGGCCACTTCAAGGCCGAGATCGGCTGGACGATCGCTCCGGCGCTCGTGCTGCTCGTCGTCGGCGCGCTCACCGTGAACCTGATCTTCGAACTCGCGAAGAAGCCCTCCAAGGAAGCCGTTCACGTCGAGGTCTACGGCCAGCAGTGGTGGTGGGAGTACCGCTACGACCTCAACGGTGACGGTGACTACACCGACATCATCACGGCGAACGACCTCGTCATCCCCGCCGGCCGAGAGGTTGCGCTGCGGATCCGTTCCCGCGACGTCATCCACTCGTGGTGGGCACCCCGCCTCAACGGCAAGAAGGACGCCGTGCCCGGCCGTGTGCACCCGCTCACGATCGAAGCGGACAAGCCCGGTGAGTACATCGGTCAGTGCACCGAGTTCTGCGGCCTTTCGCACGCCGAGATGCGCATCAAGGTCGTCGCCGTGACCGACTCCGAGTACGAGGCCTGGACGAAGCACCAGCAGGAGCCGTTCCAGAAGCCGACCACCCAGGCGGCGATCAACGGTTGGGGTGCGTTCGCCGGTCAGTGCACGATGTGCCACGAGCTGACCGGGATGATCGACCCGACCTCGGCCGATGATCCTCGCGACGCCACCGAGAAGTATGCGTTCCCGAAGGAGAAGATGCAGGTGTCCGGCGAGGCGCCGAACCTGCTCCACTTCATGACGCGTTCGACGTTCGCCGGCGCCAAGTTCGACCTCCGCAAGGACACGCCCGAGTGCAACAAGCTGGGTACGACCTGGGCGAGCACCGACGAGGGCATCGCCAAGTGCCTGAACCGCACGGATCTGGAATCCTGGCTCCGTAATCCGCCGTCCATGAAGGCGATGCACCCCGGTGACACGCCTTCGCCGGAGAGCCGTGGCATGCCGAACCTCGACCTGTCCGAAGACCAGATCGACGACCTGGTCGCCTTCCTGACCACGCTGAAGTAGGAGCGAGTCGATGTCTGCGAACGAAGGAGCTCTCGCCCTGGGATCCGGTGGCGAGATCACGAGCCGTCCGATGGGCGTGTTCGCCCGCTCTCAGGAGACCAAGGGCTGGCGGAGCTGGGTCACGACCGTCGACCACAAGCGCATCGGCATCATGTACGGCGTCGCGTCGCTGTTCTTCTTCCTGATCGGTGGCTCCGAGGCGTTCCTGATCCGCCTCCAGCTCGCCCGGCCGAACGGGAAGCTGCTGAGCGCCGACCTCTACAACCAGCTGTTCACGATGCACGGCACGACGATGATCTTCCTCGTCGTCATGCCGATCGGTGCGTCGCTGATGAACTACCTGGTGCCGTTGCAGATCGGCGCACGGGACGTCGCCTTCCCGAGGATGAACGCCCTGTCGTTCTGGGTGTACCTGGCAGGCGGCATCGTCCTGAACTCGAGCTGGTTCCTCGGCG
>JAGQSN010000382.1 GCA_020439555.1 Acidimicrobiales bacterium
CCGGCGTCGGACAGCAGGGCCAGCGAGTTGGTGAGGAAGGCGGTGACGACCTCCAGGACCAGGAACACCACAAGCACAGCCAGCGCTGCGACGAGACGCCCCTTGTGACGTTCACCTCCGGAGATCGACACGTGGCTGTGCGAGTGACCGTGGGCGTGGCCGTGTCCGTCCTGCAGCGGTCGATTCGCTTCGGTCACAGTTGGACTCCTGCCGGCCGAACGACGGTCACCCGACGCTACATGCGAACTGACCCGACAGGGTTCCGGTGAACCGGTCGGTCGGCACTCAGGCCCGCGTCGCAGCGCGGAACCTGGCGGTCCGCTTCGGCAGCGGGTCGGCACTTCCTCCGACCTCGTGCATGCGCCATCCGTCCCTGCCGGCCCTCTTGGCCGCGTACATGGCCAGGTCCGCCTCCTGGAGGAGGACGTCCGGAGCGACGCTGCCGTCCGAAGTGGAGACGCCGACCGAGAGGGTCACCCGGATCTCCCCGCCCAGTAGCGGCAATGGACACCGCGCCGACTCCACCAGGTCGGTCGCCAGTTCATGCCCGGCGGCGACGGCCTTCGGGCAGGCCAGCACGATGACGAACTCGTCGCCACCGAGCCGGGCCACGAGACCGGATCCACCGGTCAACCCCTCCAGGCGCATCGCCACGCAGCGGAGGACTTCGTCACCGGCCGCGTGCCCGTAACGGTCGTTGATCTGCTTGAAGCCGTCGATGTCCACTGCCAGGACAGCCGTCGGCTTGTTCTCCCGGTGGAGTTCCCCGAGCAGTTCGAACATTGCCCGCCGGTTCGCAAGGCCCGTCAGGTCGTCGTGGGCGACCATGGCCGCCAGTTCCGCTTCGCGGGCGACCAGGTCGGTCACGTCACGGCTCGACCAGACGATGCGATCGCCGGTCGGGTTGACCCGACCCGTTATCTCCAGGACGGCCGTCGATCCGTCAGCCCGGGGCACGTCGATCCGTGTCGTCCCGGCAACCAGGAGTTCGTCCTCCCCTTGGCCGAGGAGGTCCTCGATCCGCCGTCCGACCACTTCCTCCGCGTCCGCCCGCAGTTGGGAACCCATCGGAGGGTTCAAGCGGACGACGACCCCGTCCGCGCTCACCATCACACCGTCCCGAACCGAGTCGAAGACCAGCGAGAACTCGTCGGCCAACTGCCGCACCGAGTCATCGGCCTCGACGGCGGCGAGGAACGCCTGACGGCGATCCCGGTAGGTGAGTCCGATCGCAGCGGCCATGAAGAGCATCAACCACGACGAACCCGAGAACGGGTTGTGACGGGTGACGGAGGCGAGCAGCGGGCCGGTCGTCATGAACAGCGACAGGACCCCGAAGGCCAACGGGTTCCCCGCCAGGAGCGAGGTCGAAGCGGTCCACCAGACGGTCAGGCCCATCAGAATGATCGACTGACCGATCTTGTCGCCGACAGGGGCCATCGCGACCCAGTACCAGAGGATCCACGCGCCGAGCAGGGCGGAGTTGAGGACCGGGCGAACCATCTGCCCTCTCTCGCCGAAGTGGTCCATCAAAGCGAACCGGAGGACCATCCACGCGAGCGACCCCCCCATCCACACCACGAACATCGTCGTCGAGACGGTTTCGCGGGCCACGAGGCCGAGGAACCAGAGCAGGATCAGCGTGCCGGGAGCGAGCCAAGGCGAAGCTTCGGAGAAGCCGATTCGATACACCGCGTCCGATCGTGGGCCGGGCGTTCGCGTCCACGATGCAGGAATCATTCGCGCGGCCCCCTCCCTCGTTGCAGGTACGTCGACATCGCATCCTTCGGCAGGTCAGAGCCCTCGGTGAAGCCGAGACGCCCGAGTTCACACCGCAGCAGTCGAAAATGATCCGTTCGGCCCTATGCAGACGGCGTGCTTACCGATACCCGCCGTATCCGAGCGCGGCGGTCAGGACCGACGGAGCTTCGCTCCCCTGATGATCGCGTTCTGGTACACGGTTGCCGGGAGCCGGGAGATCAGGTCGAGCGCTTTGGCGTCGGGACCGATCAGGGCGCGTCGACGGTTCCGTTGCACCGCCTTGAGGATCTGCCTCGCGGCCTTCTCGGGGGAGGTCCGCAGGACCTTCTCGAACTCGGCCGCCATGTCCTCTCCGCTACCACCGTCACCGAAGGCCGCGGCGCTCTCGTCCATCCGGGCGTCCCGCGCGATGTTCGTCCTGATCCCGCCGGGGTGGATCGTGGTCGCGGAGACGGGCGCGCCTTCGATCTCGAGCTCCATGCGCAGAGCGTCGGTGAATCCCCGGACGGCGAACTTGGCCGAGTTGTAGGCGGACTGGGACGGCACGCTGAACAGCCCGAACACGCTGGAGATGTTGACGACGTGACCGTCTCCGGACGCCTTGAGGTGCGGCAGGAACGCCTTCGTCCCGTGCACGACTCCCCAGAAGTCGATGTTCATCAGCCACTCGAAGTCCTCGTAGGACATGCCT
Organism: Acidimicrobiales bacterium; assembly: GCA_020439555.1. Taxonomy (GTDB): domain Bacteria; phylum Actinomycetota; class Acidimicrobiia; order Acidimicrobiales; family Iamiaceae; genus Aquihabitans. Next base: position 2,453 of record JAGQSN010000382.1, read on the forward strand.
TCGATGGACGCCCCGAGCGCGACGCCGGCGTTGTTGAAGATCAGGTTCACGGTGCCGTGTTCGGCGACGACCTCTTCGGCCCAGGCCTCGAAGGCGGCCCGGTCCGCTACGTCGAGCCGCCGCGAGGTGACCTTGATCCCCCGTCCCTCGCACTGGCCGACCGTCTCGGCGAGGCCGGTCTCGTTCACGTCCGACAGGGCGAGATGGCATCCGCGACGGGCCAGGTCGACGGCGAGCGCCCGTCCGATCCCCGAGCCTGCTCCCGTGATCGCGGCGACCTTGCCTCCGAAGTCCTTCATCACGCCCTCCCAGCGGCCGCAGCGACGGTCTTGCGGTCCCTGGGGACCGGGTTGGTGAACAACATCGCATCCTGGTCGACCGCCGCGCCGTGCATCGCCTTGTAGTCCTTGAGGTAGCTCTGGTGGACCTGCCACGGGAACTTCGTGCCCTGCTTCGGGAAGTCGTCCGCGGAACGGGTGATGTAACCGGAGTTCAGACCGAGCAACGGCTTGTGCTCGACGTTCGGGTCCTGGTTCACCGGCGTGCACTGGCGCACACCGACGGCCCGCATGTGGTTGAGGAGACGGGCGACGTACTCGCTCGTCAGGTCCGCCTTCAGGGTCCAGGAGGCGTTCGTGTAGCCGACCGCCATGGCCATGTTGGGCACCCCTTCGAGCATCATGCCCTTGTAGGCGAGCCGTTCGGACACGTCGACCTTCTCGCCGTCGACGACCACGTCGACGCCGCCGAGGAAGAGCAGTTCGAGTCCCGTGGCCGTGACGATGATGTCGGCCTCGAGTTCCCGGCCGGACCGGAGCCTGATCCCGGTCTTGGTGAAAGTGTCGACGTGGTCGGTGACGACGTCTGCCTTGCCGGCCTTGATCGCCTTGAAGAGGTCGCCGTCGGTCACGGCGCAGAGCCGCTGGTCCCACGGGTCGTAGTGCGGTGTGAAGTGTGTCGCGACGTCGTAACCGGGTGGCAGTTGCCGGGTCACGCCTCGCAGCAGGATCTTGCGGACGAGGGCGGGGCGGCGCTTCGACAACTGGTAGAGGCCCTGAGTTCCGAGCGCGTGGATCCAGCGGACCAGCGGAGCAGACCACCTTTGCGGGACGTATCGACGGACCGCGTTGGCGAGAGGGTTGGTCGCAGGGACCGACGCCACGTAACTGGGCGAGCGTTGGAGCATCGTGACCTTGGCAGCCTTGTCGGTCATCGCCGGCACGAGGGTCACAGCAGTTGCCCCCGAACCGATCACGACGACCTTCTTCCCCGTGTAGTCGAGGTCCTCGGGCCAGTGCTGCGGGTGGATCAGCGTGCCCTCGTACGTGTCCATACCGGCGAAGTCGGGCAGATAGCCGTGGTCGTAGCGGTAGTAGCCGCTGCACGAGTAGTAGAAGTCGCAGGTGACCGTCACGGTCTCGCCGGTGTCGCTCCGTTCCGCGACCACGGTCCAACGGGCTTCCTCGCTCGACCAGTCGGCCGACACGATCCTGTGGTGGTAACGGATCCGTTGGTCGATCCCGGCTTCGAGCGCTGTCTCCTTGATGTAGGCGAGGATCGATGCGCCGTCCGCGATCGCCTTGCTGCCGTCCCACGGGCGGAACGAGTAGCCGAGGGTGAACATGTCCGAGTCCGAGCGGATACCCGGGTAGCGGAACAGGTCCCACGTGCCGCCCATCGAGTCACGGGCCTCGAAGATCGCGTAGTCGACCCAGGGGCATTCGGCCTGGAGCCTCCAGGCAGCCCCGATGCCCGACAAGCCGGCTCCGACGATGAGGACGTCGAAGTGCTCGACATCGTCCCGGGTGGTGTCGGTACCGCTCATGCCGCGGTTCCCGTCAGCTTGTCGTTGAGGGTGCCGGCATCGCCGAAGAGCTTGGACTGCCATTCGGCGACCAGTTCGACGGTGTCGTGGTCGTCGGGGTGGAAGCCCTTCCGCTCGTAGTCCTTGAGGGTCTCCCAAACCTCACGGCGCAACAGCGGCAGCTTCTTGAAAGCCTTCCAGTCACGGCGAAGACGACGTACGGATCGGGCTTCACGATCACCGGCGATCGAGAACAGGATCTGGGCTCCCATGCCGATGACGAAGCCGTAACGGGTGAAGCGCATGGTCCAGATGCGGAGACGCTCGCTGCCGCCGACCGCCCGGTACACGTCGAAGGCGACCGCCTTGTGCTCGGCTTCCTCGAGGGCGTGCCACTCGAAGAGCCCACGCACCGCGTCATGTCCTGCGGCCTCGCGCACGTCCTCGTTGCGGAGCACGAGCTCCGCGAGCGTGGCGGTGAAGTGCTCGA
>JAGQSN010000038.1 GCA_020439555.1 Acidimicrobiales bacterium
GAAGATCTTGGCGAGGGTCGGGCCGTCGAGCTTCAGATCGTCGACGCCGGGAAGGTTGTAGACGATCGCGATCGACGCGGCCGTCGTCGGGATGTAGCTGAATGTCCCCTTCTCGATCGCCTCGTCGTCACCGACGAGGCTGTCGGTGCCGGCGAAGTCGTTGAGGTCCTGGGCGAAGGCTTCCCGACCGGAGGACGAGCCGATGGCGTCGTAGGTGACCGTCAGATCCGGTGCGACGTCGGCGAGCCCCGCGACGGCCTCCTGGTAGAAGGCGTCCGGGAAACTCGCTCCCGATCCCTTGATGGATCCGGTCACGTCCGCGATCGAAGCGGCCGTGGCGGAGGTGACCGTGGTCTTGGAGTCCTTGTCGGTCCCGCTGTCGGATCCGCTGTCGCCGCAGGCGGTCACGAGCAGTGCGGCGGCGACGAACAGCGCTGCCACCGCGGTGAACGGGCGAGGTCGTGTGGTCAAGGTTCCGCGTCTCCTTCGAGTCGATCCCGGCTGCCCGAATGGCCACCGGATGCGGTACGTGAGCGACGGTAGGAACGGCAGGTGAAGGAACCGGGTGGCCCAGGTGGCGGGCGGGTGAACTCGACGGCAACGTTGGGCGAACCCGCCCGAGCGTCAGAGACCGGCGGCGAGTCCCGGCAGAGTGCGGTCGTGTTCGTAGGTGAGCAGCGCGGCCGCTTCGGCCGGGGTCAACCAGCGGATCTCGTCGACCTCGTCGTTCGGCGTGAACTCGCCGTCTATGACGGTCATCCGCCAGTACCGGACCGCCTTCGGGCGGCCCTTGTTGTCCCGGTAACGAACCTCGGCGACCGGTTCGCAGAGGTCGCATCGCAGGCCGGTCTCCTCCTCGACCTCGCGGAGAGCCGCCTGTTCCCAGGTCTCACCCGGATCGAGCTTGCCCTTCGGGATCGTCCAGTCGTCGTAGCGGGGACGGTGCACGACGAGCACCTCGACATCCTCGACCGACGACCGACCGTCTCCGGCGACCGGTCGGGTGACGACGCCTCCGGCGGCGCGCACGAACTCGGTTCCGAGTCGAGCCGCGACCGAGAAGCCTTCGTGGTCGTCCTCGGGTCCTCCTGTGGCCAGTTCGGAACGAGGGTTCATGTGTCCGAAGGCCTCGTGCGGGCGACGGCCATGTCCTGGAGGGTCAGGTGAGTGTCGAGCCCTCGGTCGCCATGGACCTTCGACCATGCTCCGTCCGGACCGAGTGTCCACGCGAGCACGTCGTCGGTGAGGTTCACTTCGAGCACCTCGTCGATCCGGCGCCGCAGAGTCGGGTCGAGGACCGGCACCAGCGCCTCGATGCGACGGTCGAGGTTCCGTGGCATGAGATCGGCCGAACCGATGTAGGTGAGCGGTTCGCCTGGGCCGTTGCCGTTGGCGAACCGGTAGATGCGGGAGTGTTCGAGATAGCGGCCGACGAGGGAGCGCACACGGATCCGCTCGGACAGCCCCGCGACACCGGGACGGAGACAGCAGATCCCACGGACGACGAGGTCGATCTCGACACCGGCCTGGGATGCCGCGTAGAGCCGGTCGATCGAGGCCGGGTCCACGAGGCTGTTCATCTTCATGGTGATTCGCCCGGTCCCCCGCGGTGCCGCTATCTCCTGGTCGATCAACTCCAGCAGGCGGTTCCGCATCCGTTGCGGGGCGACGAGGAGCCGGCGGTAGGTGACGTCACGGCCGTAGCCGGTCAGATAGTTGAAGAGCTGGGCAAGATCGGCACCGACCGCAGGGTCGGCGGTCAGGATGCCGATGTCCTCGTAGAGCTTGGCGGTCTTCGAGTTGTAGTTGCCGGTTCCGATGTGGCAGTAACTGCGCACGCCCTGGCCTTCGTCACGGACGACGAGGGTCGTCTTCGTGTGGGTCTTGAGACCGACGAGCCCGTAGGTCACGTGCACCCCGGCACGTTCGAGCGCCCTCGCCCAACCGATGTTCGCCGCCTCGTCGAACCGCGCCTTGAGCTCCACGAGCGCGGCGACCTGCTTGCCCTGGTCCGCCGCACGGATCAGGGACTTGACGATGGAGCTGTCCCCCGAGGTCCGGTACAGCGTCATCTTGATGGCGAGGACCTTCGGATCCCGCGACGCCTGGCGCACGAACTCCTCGACGGAGGTCCGGAACGAGTCGTACGGGTGGTGGACCATCACGTCGCCGTCCGCGATGACCTTGAACAGGTCGACCTTCTCGTCCTCGCCGGCCGCGATCCTCGTCTGGGTCACTGCCTTGAACGGCGGGTCCTTCAGGTCGGGACGGTCGAGGTCGCGCAACGCCCACAGCCCGCCGAGGTCGAGGGGGCCGATGTTCTCGTGGATCTCGGTGTCGTCGAGGTCCAGCTCGCGAAGGAGAAGCTCACGGACCTCGGGTGTGACGCGGGTGTCGACCTCCAGGCGGACCGCGGAGCCGAACCGCCGGCGACGGAGCTCCATCTCCACCGCTATCAGGAGATCGTCGGCTTCCTCCTCCTCGAGCGTGAGGTCGGCGTTGCGTGTGACTCGGAACGCGAAGGTCTCGACGACCTCCATCCCCGGGAAGAGCCGGTCGAGATGCGATGCGATGACCTGTTCGAGGGGCACGAACCGTTCGCCGTCGGGCATCACCACGAAGCGGGGCAGGAGCGACGGGACCTTCACCCGGGCGAACTTTCGCTCGTCGGTCACGGGGTCGTGGAGCACGACCGCGAGGTTCAACGACAGGCTCGAGATGTACGGGAACGGGTGGCCCGGGTCGACGGCTAGCGGGGTCAGGACCGGGAAGATCCGGTTCTCGAACTCCTCCACGAGGTACTTGCGGTCGTCGTCGTCGAGTTCGTCCCATCCCGAGAAGCGGATCCCCACCTCCGCCAACGCCGGCACGAGCTCGGACAGGAACAGTTCCTCGGAGCGGCGGACCAATCCCGCCACCCGTTCGGAGACGACCTTCAGGTTTTCGCTCGGGGACATCCCGTCCGGCGAGGCCCGACCGACCCCTGCCGCCACCTGGTCGGCGAGGCCGGCGACCCGTACCTGGAAGAACTCGTCGAGGTTCTGGCTGAAGATGGCGATGAACTTCGCCCGCTCCAGCAACGGGACGGACGGGTCCGCCGCCAGCTCGAGCACGCGGGAGTTGAAGTCGAGCCACGAGAGCTCCCGGTTCAGGAACCGGGCCGGGTCCCCCTGGTCGACGTGACCCTCACCGGCCCGGCCGAGGGGCGTGTCATCGTCGACGGGGTCCATGGCCAGGAGGGTAGCGACGGCGGCGAATCCCCACAGACCGCCCTTCGACTCCGCTCAGGG
>JAGQSN010000383.1 GCA_020439555.1 Acidimicrobiales bacterium
TGACCACGAGACTCTGCACCCGCTTCACCGCGCACTCCTGCACCACCCGCAGGACCTGGTCGGCCGGAACGCAGATGACGACGAGGTCGAGATCCCCGGGCACGTCCAGGACCGAGGGCCACGCCTTGACGCTCGCGACGAATCCCGCTTCGGGGTTGACCGGGTACACGGGGCCCTGAAAGCCGCGTCTGACGAGTTGTTCGACGACCTGGTGGCCGATCGTGACCGGTTCCCGCGACGCCCCGACCACCGCCACCGACGAGGGCCGCAGCAGTCGTTCGACCGACCGGGCTTCGGCATGGGACTCGCGCCGTTCGATCGCGGCGAGAGCCTCCGGGGTCGGATCGATACCGAGTTCCACTTCGATGACTCCGTCCTCGAAGTGGCTCTGCGCGGTGAACCCGGCCTGAGTGAAGACCCCCAGCATCTTGCGGTTCTGGGGCAGGACCGTCGCCGTGAAGGCGGTGATGCCGTTCTCCCTGGCCGCGACTGCCAGGTACTCGAGCAGCACGGTCGCCATACCGCGACCGTGGTGCTCGTCGTCGACGAAGAACGCGACCTCGGCGTCGGTACGGGCACGGTGACGGTCGTAGCGGGCGACGCCCACGAGGTCGTCCCCGATGAGGCCGACGAAGGCCATCCGGTCGACGTAGTCGACGTTCGTGAACCTGTCGAGGTCGCGTTGGGACAGGCGTGGCCGGGGCGAGAAGAAGCGGAGGTAGATGCTCTCGGGCGACTGCCGTTCGTGGAATGCGGCGATGAGCTCACCGTCGCCCGGTCGAATGGGCCGGACCGACATGGTGCCGCCGTCGGACAGCACGACGTCGGCTTCCCAGCGTTTCGGGTACGCGGGCGGATCCTCGTCCCCCTGACCGGCGGGCGGGTCCGCGGGATCGGCGTCGTCGCCCATGCGGCCACGCTACCGGTCACGGCGATCGGTCAACGCCGCGACCGGAACGGGTAGAACGGCTGACGTGACTGCGCACCGTGTCCGCTCCGCCGAGGACCTCGGCCTCGACTTCGACTCCATCCGCGCCGACCTGGAGGTGCCGGGCGACTTCGCCTCCGAGGTGATTGAGGCCGCGGAACGGGCCGCTGCTTCACCGAGGGTGCCCGATCACGACGCGACCGACATCGAGTTCGTGACGATCGATCCCGAGGGGAGCAGGGATCTCGACCAGGCGGTTTCGATCAGCGCCACCGGTGACGGGTGGCGGGTGCACTACGCGATCGCGGACGTGGCCGCGTGGGTTTCACCTTCCGGCCCTGTCGACGTGGAGGCCAGGAACCGGACCCAGACCTTCTACGCGCCGGACCGCCGAATCTCCCTTCACCCACCTGTCCTCGGCGAGGGCGCGGCGTCCCTGCTTCCGGACGGGCCCAGGCCGGCGGCGCTGTGGACGATCGACGTGGCCGCCGACGGCACCACGACCGCCGTCGACCTGCGACGGGCGATGGTCAGGAGCCGGGCCAAGCTCTCCTACACCGGAGTCCAGAAACAGATCGACGCCGGGGAGGCACCGGCGCCGATCGCAGAACTTCCGGCACTCGGCGCTGCGTTGCTGGCCGACGCTCGTCGACGCGGGGCGATCGACCTGGGACTGCCGGAACAGGAGGTCGAGAGGAACGCCGAGGGCCGCTGGACCGTCTCGTTGCGCCACGACCTGGCGGTGGAGACCTGGAACGCCCAGGTCTCGCTGCTGACGGGACGCGCCGCAGCGAGGATCATGCTCGACGGCGGTTTCGGGGTGCTTCGGACACTTCCCCCGCCCGACGACCAGACCGTCGCACGACTGCGCGCTGCGTCGTCGAACCTCGGCATCGACTGGCCGGACGAACAGGACCCGGGTGCCGTCCTGGATGCACTGGACCGGTCGGACCCGAAGGCGATGGCCTTCGCCGATCTCGCGGCCGAACTCCTACGCGGTGCGGGGTACACGACGTTCCGCGACGGTGCCACTCCCGCCGAGACCGGCCACGGGGGCGTCGGAGCGCCGTACGCGCACGTCACTGCGCCGCTTCGCCGCCTCGTCGACCGTTTCGGCACCGAGGCGTGTCTGGCGATCGTCGCCGGTCGACCGGTACCGGGCTGGGTCGACGAGGCGCTCGACTCCCTACCGACGTCGATGGCCTCCGGAGACGCCGTCGCCAAGAAACTCGACCGGGCCGTGATCGACGCCACGGAGGCGTTCGTGCTCGCGGATCGCGTCGGAGACCTGTTCGCCGCCCACGTCGTCGAAGCCGGCGACAAGTACGGGACGATCGTCATCGACGATCCAGCGATCCGGGCCCGATGCGACGGCGGGAACCTCCCTCTCGGTGGAGCGGTGAAGGTACGGCTCGCCGAGGCTGACGTGCAGCGACGGGTCGTCCGCTTCGAACGCGTCGTGTGACGCAGGGCTCTACGGGGTGCCGCTACCGAGGCCAACGCTCCCTCTAGCGTTGACCTGCTGCGGCCGATCGGCCGCGTCAACCCCAGCCGTGAACCAGACCCCTCTCCACCGCTCCCCGTGATCCAGGCATTGGCGCTACTCGTCGGCATCGTCGTCGGCTTCGTCGGGTCGCGGGCGTTGCGTCGCCCGCAGAACGCCGCGGCCGCTGCCGCGGTCGCCCGCAACGTCAGCGGGTCGCTCGGACGGCGCCGAGGGCTGACTCCGCCCGAACTTCAGCGGGCTTGTTTCTCCGAGATGGTCCGTCACGTGCAGGTGGATCGTCACGGCCACACCCACGCCCCGGCGCGTTACGTGATCCATCTGCATCCCGAGGACATGGAGATGGTGGACGAGTCACGCCGCTGGTTCGACGACGGGCTGAGGGCGGCCTTCACGGACGCCGCACGGGCCCACGGATGGACCGTCGACGGCAAGGTCGAGATCGGCTACGAATCAGACCCGTCACGCCGTCCGGGAGTTCCTGCCGCGTCGGCCGAGTGGAAGTCACCACCGAACGTCGGACCGGCCACCTCGACGGCACCGGCGCGCTCGAAGGAGTCGCAGCGGTCAGCCAACGTTCCGGGTGTCGTCCTCGTCCGTTCCGACACGGGCGAGCGGATCCCTCTCACCGGTGGGACCCTCACCGTGGGCCGTGCCCGCGATCGCGACATCGTCCTGCACGACAGTCGGGTGAGCCGCGAGCACCTTCGTTTCGAACATGACGGGCGCGAATGGACGGTGCTGGACGAAGGCTCGGCGAACGGGACCCTGGTCCGGAACCGGAAGGTGACGGCGCACGAACCGGTGCAGTTGAAACCCGGCGACGTCGTGTCGGTCGGGCCGATCGAACTCCGATTGGAGCCGGGCGGGTCGGTCCACCGCCGGGAACCTGGCACTCGCGCCCTCGACGACAGCGACAGGAATCGCATCTCCCGTGAGTTCCTGCCGCCGGGGAACGCCAGTTGAAGCTGCTCCTCTGGCTGATCGCCGGCCTGCTCATCGGTTCCGTCGCAGAACGGCTCTTGACGGCGCGCAGCGAAGCCCGTCGCGGCGCGCTCGGCGAGTCGACACCTCCCCGCCGGCGGAGGAAGGTGCTGCGTTGGGTCGTCCTGGCGGTCTTCCTGATGCTGATCGCCGGGACGGTCGGCGGCTACATGTGGGCCAACTCGGTGTTCGACCGCATCGAGAAGGTGGACGTCAGCAGCGCCCTGTCGAGCGGATCGTCAGGCACCAACTACCTGCTCGTGGGTGCCGACAACGGCCAGGACGGCGAAGCGACCCGTGAAGGCGTCGAGGGTGTCCGCAGCGACACGATCATGATCCTCAACATCGACGGCGGGAAGGCCCGGATGCTGTCACTGAACCGCGACCTGTGGGTCGACAACCCCGCCACCGGGCAGAAGGGTCGTCTGAACGCCACGTACAACCAGGGTCCCGAGAACCTGATCCGGGCTGTGACGCATAACTTCGGCATCCCGATCGACCGCTACATCGAGATCGACTTCACGTCGTTCGCGGGTCTCGTCGACGCCTTCGGCGGCATCGACATCAACTTCGAACACCCGGCCATCGACCGCGCGTCCGGACTCGTCGTCGAACAGTCCGGCCTCGTCCACCTCGACGGCGACCAGGCCCTCGCATACGTCCGTTCCCGTCACTACACCGAGATCATCGACGGCAAGGAGGTCCCCGAGGGAGGACTGCCTGACGTGAACCGCACCCAACGCCAGCAGGCCTTCCTGCGGGCGATCATGTCGAAGGCGGGTGCGAAACGGAACCCGTTCACCCTCATGAAGGCGGCCGGCAACATGGCCGACGGTCTGCGCATCGACGACGACATGACGATGTTCCAGGCAGCTCGTTTCGCCTGGAACATGGGCAAGCTCGACCCCGAGACGGTCGTCCTGCCGGTCGTACCACGGACCACCAGCGGAGGCGCCGCCGTTCTCGAACTCGGCGACGGCGCCGAGCAGATCCTCGCCACCTTCCGCTGAACCGACCCGTCGGTTCCGCTGACGTCGTCGGTTTCGGTCAGCGACCCGAACGGGAGAAGTGCTGGAAGTCCTTCGGGTTCGTCCAGTTCCCGCCCCAGTGCCAGCCGATCGAAGTGAACGCTGCCACGACGACCCCGTTGCGGTGGACCATTCCGGGCACCCGCAGCGAGCGGTCGGCCCAGGGTGCGCCCGAGGACGGCAGGATCGTTCCGCTCCTCGTGACGTATGGGTTCTGGACCGGGTTGATGTCTATGGCGGTGCCGTAGGAGTGCTCGGACCAGGAGGTGCCGCCGGTTACACGGCGACAGTTGAACGCCGACGTGTTGTTCGCTGCCATCGACTGGTCGTCACTGCTGCCGAACACCGTCACCGGGTGGATCCGTCGGATCTGAAACCGCTTGTCGTAGAGCCGGCGGAACACGTTCGCGATGTCGGTGGCGACGGTCCGGTGGACGATCAACCGACCGGTGTGACGTGAACCGTCGTAACCCCAGTAGGCGACGGTCACCTCCCGCAGGTCCGCCGGGCCGACCGGGCATCCGCTGCGCCAACTCGACCCGAGCATCGCGGCAGAGACCGAACGGGTCGAGGTCGAGTACGCGGGCGCGTCCGCCCCGACGGCCGGAGGGCGTCCAGTCGTCGGGTCGAGGCACCCGGCCAGGAACGTCATGGCGACGACGACCGCCAACGACCCGATCACGGGACGCTGGACGCTGCGCTTCACGGGAGCCATCCGCGGATCGTAGGTCCGTCGTGGTTCCGGGTCCCGTCGCTGCTCGGCGGTAGGTTCTCGAACCATGACGGCCGAAGAATTCTCCACCCGGATCGCCGCTGCCTACGCCACCGACGCCTCTGTCGTCGACGTCGGGCGGGCAATGCTCGACGACACCGTCTACCCGCAGGCCGCGATCCAGATCCCGACCGCCATGTGCAATCGGCACGGTCTCATCGCCGGGGCCACGGGAACCGGCAAGACCGTCACGTTGCAACTCCTCGCCGAACAGCTATCCGCGCAAGGTGTCCCGGTGTTCGCGGCCGACATCAAAGGGGACCTGTCGGGGATCGTCGAGGCTGCACAACCGAACGAGAAGATCACCGCCCGGGTGACCGAGATGGGCATCGACTACACCCCCGCCGGGGCGCCCGTTCAGTTCTGGGCACTCGGTGGGCAGGGCCCAGGCGTTCCGGTGCGTGCGTCGATCGGGTCGTTCGGCCCGCAGTTGCTCGCCAAGGTGCTCGACGCCAACGAGACACAGACGTCGTCGTTGGCGCTCGTCTTCTACTACGCGGACAAGCAAGGCCTTCCGCTGCTCGACCTGGCCGACCTGATCGAGCTGTTGAAGTACCTGACCTCCGACGAGGGCAAGGCCGAGCTGAAGAGCATCGGCGGGCTGTCGAGCCAGACGGCGGGTGTGCTGCTGCGCAAGCTCGTGGAACTCGACCTGCAGGATGCCGAGCTGTTCTTCGGGGAACCGGAGCTGTCGATCGACTCGTTGCTGCGAACCGATACCGAAGGCCGGGGCGTCGTGAGCTGCCTGGAGCTGGCGGAGGTGCAGGACCGGCCGAAGCTGTTCTCCACCTTCCTCATGTGGCTGTTGGCGGAGCTGTACGAGCAACTGCCCGAAGCCGGCGACCTGGACAAGCCGAAGCTCGTGTTCTTCTTCGACGA
>JAGQSN010000384.1:0-875 GCA_020439555.1 Acidimicrobiales bacterium
GGTGGCGGATCATCTTGGTCCGCTGTGCCTCACCGCCCGACAGGGTGCCGGAGGGCCGGTCCAGGCTCAGGTAGCCGAGGCCGATGTCCACGAAGGCGTCGAGCGTGTCGGCCAGGGTGCCGAGCAGCGGCGCCACCGACGGCTCATCCAGACCACGCACCCAGACGGCGAGGTCGCTGATCTGCATGCGGCACAGCTCACCGATGTCACGGCCTTCGATCTTCGAGGACCGCGCGGCCGCGCTGAGCCTCGTGCCGTCGCAGTCCGGACACACCCCGAAGGTGATCGCCCGTTCGACGAATCGCTGGACGTGCGGCTGGAGGCTCTCCACGTCCTTGGACAGCATCGACTTCTGGATGCGCGGGATCAGCCCCTCGTAGGTGACGTTGACTCCGTCGACCTTGATGCGGACGGCTTCGTGGTGCAGCAGCGCGTCGAGCTGCTTCTTCGTGAACTTCGAGATCGGCTTGTCACCGGGGAAGAACCCGGAGTTGCCGTAGATGCGGCCGTACCAACCGTCCGCGCTGAAGCCGGGGATGAGGATCGCCCCATCGACGATCGACTTCGTCTCGTCGTAGAGGGCGGTCAGGTCGAAGTCACTGACGCGACCGAGACCTTCACAACGGGTGCACATGCCGCCCGTGCGGTTGAAGGTGACCTTCTCGGCTTTCGTGTCCTTGCCCCGGTCGACCTTGATGGCCCCGGCTGCGGACACCGAAGCGACGTTGAACGCGAACGCGCTCGGCGGACCGACGTGGGGTTCGCCGAGCCGGCTGAACAGGATGCGCAGCAGGGCGTTCGCGTCGGTGACGGTGCCGACGGTCGAGCGGGCGTTGGCGCCGAGACGTTCCTGGTCGACGATGATCGCCGTCGTC
>JAGQSN010000384.1:923-3538 GCA_020439555.1 Acidimicrobiales bacterium
TGTAGGTCTCGTTGATCATCCGCTGCGATTCCGCAGCGATCGTCGAGAACACCAGCGAGCTCTTCCCCGACCCCGACACCCCGGTGAACACGGTGAGCCGACGCTTCGGAAGTTCGACGTCGACGTCCCGCAGGTTGTTCTCCCGAGCGCCCTTCACCCGGATCAGGTCGTGCCCGTCCGCCGGATGCGCCCCGGCGCCACGCCCGGCGCTCACGGCCGTTGCTGCATGCGGATCATGTTCCCGGCCGGGTCCCGGAAGGCACAGTCACGAACGCCGTAGTCCTGGTCGGTCGGCTCCTGGACGACCTCTCCCCCGGCGGCCTGGATGCGGTCGAAGGCAGCGTCGACGTCGGGCGACGCGAGGACGAGGGTGCGGTAGGTGCCCTTGGCCATCATCTCGGCGATCATGCGCTTCTCGTCGTCGGTGAGACCCGGGTCCGCGGTCGGCGGGTGGAGCACGATCGACGTGTCGGGTTGTCCGGGAGGACCGACGGTGATCCACCGCATGTTCTCGTAGCCGACGTCGAGACGGACCTCGAAGCCGAGGACGTCGCGGTAGAAGGCCAGAGCGGCCTCGGCGTCGTCGTGGGGAAGGAAGCTGGAGTAGATGGTGATGTCCATGTCGCTCATCGTGAGGTAGGTGGCAGTGCGGGCGCTTCTCGATTCCTGACCGGTCGCGTCACCTGCTTCGCGACGCACGACGGGATCCCCTCCGCGGCCCGTGCGTGGTCACGCCGGTAAACGCTCGGCGGCACCCCGACCAGTTCCGTGAACCGGGTACTGAAAGTGCCGAGCGACGAACAGCCCACCGCGAAGCAGACGTCGGTGACGCTCATGTCTCCGCGGCGCAGCAACGTCATCGCCCGTTCGATCCGTCGGGTCATCAGGTACGAGTAGGGGGACTCCCCGTAGGCCTGCCGGAAACGACGGCTCAGGTGACCGGCGGACATGTTGGCGCCGCGGGCGAGAGCCTCGACATCGAGCGGCTGCGCGTACTCACGGTCGATACGGTCCTTGACGCGCCTCAGCGCGACGAGGTCCTCCTTGCGGAGCGATGGCCCGGACGGGGAAGCCACTCCGGCATCGTGCCACGCCCCGACCGATCGCCGTCGACCGTCGAGTCCCCCTACCGGTCGCCGAGCTGGTCGAAACGACCCGACACTCACCACCGGTCGTTGAGCTTGTCGAAACGACCCGACACTCCCCACCGGTCGTTGAGCTTGTCGAAACGACCCGACACTCACCTCAGGTCGCCGAGCTGGTCGAAACGACCCCGATCACTCACCACCGGTCGTATGGCGGAACGGCCGACCTGCCAGGCGGGTTTCGGACACTGCGATCGCAGAGATCCTCGTCGGGTCGACCGAGATCGGGTCCTCTTCGAGCAGCGCGAAGTCGGCGTACTTGCCGACTTCGATCGAACCGGTCACGTCGTCGGCGCGGCACTGCCAGGCGGCGTCGATGGTCACCGCCCTCAGCGCAGCTTCGACCGGGATCCGCTCGGACTCGTTGAGTACGTCACCGCCCTCGGCCATCACCCGGGTGACAGCGTCCTCGACGTAGCGGAGCGGCTCCATAGGCGTGACGTTCCAGTCGCTGTGCAGCGAGATCCGCAGACCGGCAGCCAGGGCCGAGGCACACGGGTCGTAACGGTCCGCCCGCTCCGGCCCGAGGATTCGGTCCCTGAACGCGCGCCCCCACCAGCGCACGTGGCCGATCAGGAACGACGGCGAGATGCCTAGTGCGGCCATGCGTTCGATCTGGTCGTCGTGGAGGACGCTGCAGTGCTCGATCCGGTGGCGATGGTCCGTACGGGGGTTCGCGGCGAGCCCCCGTTCGAACGCGTCGAGCGTGACGTCGATCGCGGCGTCACCGTTCGCGTGGACGCCGACCTGCCAGCCGTCCGCGTGCGCCCGTTCGACCACCGCTGCCAGCTGTTCCGGTTCGTAGTTGAGTGCGCCGCGCTGATCGGTGCCGAGGTAGGGCTCGCGCTGGAACCCGGTACGGGCCTGGTTCGATCCGTCGGACCACGCCTTGATCCCGTCCACTCGCAACATGTCGTCACCGAAGCCCGGCCTCAGCCCCTGGGACACCCACGTTTCGTAGTGCGTGGACACGAGCATCCCTCGGTAGCGGACCGGGCTGTCCTCGTCGACCACCGTCCGGAGTACGTCCATGTCGCCGGGTCCCCCGATCATGCCGATGCCGCAGTCGTGCAGGAGGGTGATCCCCTTGCTCGAAGCGTGCCGGAACAGACCTCGGTGGCGGTCCAACACGTCCTGGGACGACGGGAACGGCACCCCGATCATGAACGGTGCCATCGCGGCGGCTTCCTCCAACCGACCGTCGGGTTCGCCGTCGGGTCCGCGGACGATTCGGGCCATCGGTGGGTCGGGTGTGGTGCGGTCCACCCCCGCTGCGCTCAGCGCTGCGGAGTTCACGTAGCCGACGTGGCCGTTGCCTTCGAGCACGAGGATCGGCGTATCCCCCACGGCTCGGTCGAGCACGTGCCGGTCGAGGCGTGGGTGGCCTTCGGTGATGGACGGGTCGAACCCGCGGGCGACAATCCAACCCGTCGACGCCGGCCCGGCCGCGTCCAGCGCGGCGAACACCGA
>JAGQSN010000385.1 GCA_020439555.1 Acidimicrobiales bacterium
TGAAGGCGCCGCAGCAGATCTGGAGCGCCTCGCCGTCTCCGGCGTCCACCTCGACCAGTTGGATCTTGTCCGCGTTCGGATGGGGGCCCAGGGTGAGCACCCGGGCGACGACGATGCCGTCGAGCCCGTCGCCGAGCCGCACCTCCTCCTCCACCGGTGTGCCCAGATCGTCGAACGCCGCGGCGATCGCCTCGGGCGTGACCGGGCTGTCCAGAAACTCGTGCAACCACGAGGAGAGGACCTTCATCAGAACTGCTCCAGGAAGCGGACGTCGGGGCTGGTCAGTTCCCGCAGATCGGTGACGCCGTAGCGGGTGGCGGCGAGACGGTCGACACCGAATCCGAAGGCGAAACCGGTGTGGACCTCCGGGTCGATACCGCAGTTGGACAGGACGTTCGGATGGACCATCCCGCACCCGCCGAGTTCGAGCCAGGACCCGTCGGGACGTTGCACGTCGAACTCGGCGGACGGTTCGGTGAACGGGAAGTAGGCGGGACGCAGCCGCGTGTTGTAGCCGGGACCGAAGTACGCCTTGGTGAAGCGGTCGATCGTCGAGGCGAGGTGGCCGAACGTGATTCCCTCGTCCACTACGAGGCATTCGAGCTGGTGGAACACCGCCAGGTGGGTCGCGTCGGTTGCCTCGTTGCGGTACACCCGGCCGGGCATGACCGAATAGATCGGCGGCACCTGGGACTCCATCACGCGCACCTGAACAGGTGACGTATGGGTTCGCATCACCACTTCGCGCGGCTCACCGAGGTCGACGAAGAACGTGTCCTGCATGTCCCGCGCCGGGTGGTGCTTGCCGAAGTTGAGGGCGGTGAAGTTGTGCCAGTCGTCGTCCACCTCGGGGCCTTCGGCGACGGTGAATCCGAGGCCGACGAAGATGTCCTCGAGCTCTTCGAAGGACTGGGTGATGAGGTGGAGGTGCCCGGCGTCCCGGCCGGCCCGAACTTCGGTGAGGTCGAGACGCTCGGCCGCCGCGCGCTGCTTCGCGGCGATCGCTTCGAGCTCCTGACGGCGCGCAGCGACCGCGGCCTGGAGGCCTTCGCGGGCTTCGTTGAGCGCCGCACCGACGGTCCGCCGGTCGTCGGGATCGAGGCCGCCCATCTGGCGTTTGAACCCGGTCAGCTCGGAGGTCTTGCCGAGCAGCTCACGGTCGAGCGTCGACAGTTCCTCGATGGTTCCCGCCGCGGCGATCCGGTCGGAGGCCGCGGCCGCGATGCGTCGGATGTCGTCGATCATGATGGGCTGAACCTTGCCGTCTGACGGAAGGACCAGTCCAACCGTCGCCCCAGGTTACGGCCCACCCATGAAGCGACGTGACGACTTTGCCGCGCACGCAACCCTTGACATCCCTGTGGACGAGGCGTACCACGAACTCTCGGAAACTTCAGGGGATCGGACTCGACCGCCGATCGGCTGATCTTCCGGACTTCACGATGCTGCGACACGGGCTGCCCGTGGCCGTATCCGAGAAGGGTGACCAAGATGCCTTTTCGTTCGCGTCCTCATTCGTCCGCCCGTCGACGGAGAGGGAGGCTCGGTCGTGGGTTCGTGCTCGCGAGCACCGCGCTGGTCATCGCATCTCTCCTTTCGGCCTGCGACACGACACCAGTGATGCTCCACGGCACCGTCACGACCGCAGGAGGCAGCAAACTGAACGCGATCCAGGTCGTCGTGTACTCGAACGACACCGACACGGTCATCGCCAGTACGGCAACCGACACTTCGGGTCGATACTCCTTCCACGAGTCCGTACTGCCCGAAGGCACCTATCGCGTCAAGATCTGGGGCCAATGGTTCACCGATGTGACGGGTTCGGGCAATCCACAGCCAGTCACCGTTTCGGCAGCAGCACCGGCGGTCGCCGACCAGCAATTCTCGGCGGTCGGATCCCTCGTGGGATCGGTCGTCAACCCTGACGGTTCACCGGTACCGGGCGTCCTCGTCAGCCTGAAGGACTCCGCCGGCAACATCGTTTCCACCAATACTTCGGGCGATGACGGTTCGTTCTCAGTGGAAACCCCGACGGCCGGGACCTACACCGCGACCTTGGTGCCAGCCTCGAATCCCGACAACTGGCACGACATCGGCGGCGACGACGCCACTTCCTTCGCGATCACCAGCGGGCAGGTCTTCGCCGGCCCGATCATCGTCGACTCCGGGCTGCCGTACTGGCCGAACCTCGCTCTCAACAAGGTGGACGCCGGGCTCGACCACACCTGTGCAATAGGAAGCGGCGGCACCGTCAAATGCTGGGGCCACAACTCCTATGGCCAACTCGGCAATGGAACGACCTTCGTCGACGCGTACTCACCGGTGTCGGTCGTGGGCATCACAGACGCCATCTCCGTCACGTCGGGCAACGAGTATTCCTGCGCTCTCCACGCGGGCGGAACCATTTCGTGCTGGGGCCAGAACCCCTACGGTCAACTCGGCAACGGCACTTATACGGACTCCGACGTTCCCGTCGCCGTCGTCGGCATTACGGACGCCGTCGCCGTTTCCGCCGGCTACTTGCACACCTGTGCCGTCCACGCCGATGGGACAGTCTCGTGTTGGGGCCTCGACCTCTCCGGCGCACTCGGCGACGGCTACACCAGCGGTGGAACGAACACGCCCGTGACGGTGGTGGGCATCGATGACGCGACGATGGTCACCCCGGGCTATCTCTTCACCTGCGCCGTACGGGCGGGCGGAACGATCTCGTGCTGGGGCGGAAACAGTTACGGGGTACTCGGCGACGGCGGGAACGAGGCCCTCTCGACCACGCCCGTGACAGTGGCTGGGATCAACGACGCCAAGGTGGTCTCAGCCAACTTCCAGGACGTGTGCGCCGTCCGAGCCGACCGGACTGCTGCGTGCTGGGGCCACAACCCCGATGGCGAGTTCGGAAACGGGACGACCACAGACTCGGGCACGCCCGTAACGGTGCCGAACCTCACCGGTCTCTCGGACATCGATACCGCGGTGACGCACACATGTGCCGTACGTACGGACGGTTCGCTCTTCTGCTGGGGCGACAACGCTTCCGGTCAACTCGGCGACGGCACGACGACGAACTCATTGGTCCCCGTCAGCGTCCAAGACATCAGCGATGGCTCGGATGTCACTACGGGTCAGAGTCATGGATGCGGTCTGCGGGCCGCCGGTCGCATTTCCTGTTGGGGTCTCAATGGGTATGGCCAACTCGGCGACGGCACCGGCGTCTACTCGTCGACACCCGTCGACGTCGTCGGCTTCGGTCCCTGAACCGAGAGCGGTTGCTGTACCACCGGCTACAGGTGACCCTTGACACATCGCAGGGCCGGGCGTATCACGGAACACCGGAAGGATTCGAAGCTCAGGCCCAGCCGCCCCTGTCTGTTCTTCGCGACCCGATAAGAGCGTCAGGCCCCACAAGGTGGGGCAGCGTTCGAGAAGGGTGACTGCAATGCCTCTTCGTCACGCCATCT
>JAGQSN010000039.1 GCA_020439555.1 Acidimicrobiales bacterium
GCTCTAGCCAACTGAGCTAACGGCCCCGGGAGCGATGACGGTAGCAGCCACGCCACCGGTGGCCGAAACCACCTCCGTCAGTGGCGCACCAACTCGATGATGCGGGCACCGTAGGGGCCGTCCGGCCACGTGATCACACCGTCCTGCGGTACCTCGACAGTCTTTGCGGAGGCCTCGGAAGATCGGCCCGGAGTCCTGTCGATCCAGGTCCAGTCCCGGCCCTGGAGAACCTCCGGCAGGTGGACGCCGTCGGCCGGGACCGCCACGTTCGCCTCGCCGATCACCCGGTCCGTGTGAAACACCCACGCGAAGAGGACCGCCCGCTCCCCCGATGGGTCCACGTAGGCGATCGCGGCTCGGTCGAGTCCCAACGGCGACACCAGCCGGTACAGGTCCCCGAACTGGACCAGATCACGTATCGCGGCGTAATCGGCGGACGCCTGACGGCACACCGTTCGTTCTTCGTCGGTCAGAGCGGTCAGATCCAGGTCGAAACCGAAACGACCGGACATCGCCACGGCACAACCGAACGGGATCGGCCGCTGGCCCCACCTCGTGACGTGCGCGCCGAGCGTCGACGCTGGCAGCAGGTGCGACGCACCCCACTGGATGCGGAGGCGGTCCACCGGGTCGGTGTTGTCCGAGGTCCACACCTCGTGGAACCAACGCAAGGTGCCCAGCTCCGAACGGCCGCCTCCCGAGGCACACAGCATGAGCTCCACGTCGGGGTGGCGTCGGGCGATCTCGTCCATCACCTTCCACGTCGCACGGACACGGTCCACCGGGTGGTGGCTCTGACGGTCCCGAGGCAACGTCGCGGACCACGACTCGTACACGTCACGGTTCGCATCCCACTTCAGATACGAGATGCCGGGGTTGGCCTCCAGGATCCGGTCGACGGTGTCGACGACGAACTCCTGGACCTCCGGAAGACACAGGTCCAGCAGGAGCTGCTGACGGAACTCGCGTCGTTCCCGGTCGGGTTCGGTCACCACCCAGTCCGGGTGTTGCTCGTAGAGCTCGGAACGGGGGTTCACCATCTCCGGTTCGATCCAGAGACCGAAACGCATCCCCGCGTCCAGGGTCCGTTCGATCGTCGGACCGAGGCCGTCGGGGAACTTTGCCCTGTCGACGATCCAGTCGCCGAGGCCCTGGTCGTCGTCGTCACGGGGGAACCGGTCACCGAACCAACCGTCGTCCAGCAGGAACAGCTCCGCGCCGATGTCCGCGGCGGCATCGACCTGGGCGGCGAGCGTCGGCGTGTCGATCCGCATGCCGACCGCCTCCCACGTGTTCGACACGGTCACCCGTACCCTCGAACCGTCACGGACGGCCCGAGCACGGGTGAAGGAGTGCAGCGCACGGCTCGTCCGTCCTATCCCGGCATCGGACCACGCCCAGAGGGCGTGCGGGGTCTCGAACGACTCGCCGGCGTCGAGGTGCCGGTCAGCGCCTCGGTGCTGATGACCCGCGAACAACCGCAGTTGCGATGTCGGGCTGCGCTCGACGTCGAAACGGCTGTCACCACCCCACATGAGCGTGCATGCGGCCACGGTGCCCTCGGTCTCGGTCGCCCAGCCATCGGGGGCGAACAGAACGATCGGAGGCATCGACAACGACGGCCGCACGCCGCCGATCGAGGCGACGGTCTTCGTGCCCGGCCTCACCGGCTCGACCGTCTCGGTCCACTCCGCCGCCCAGCCCCCGCCCCAATGCGTCAGGTGCGGGTCCGGGCCGGCGAACGCCAGAGCCGTCGCCGCGGCCTCGTGCACGACGATCTTGTCCGTGCCGTCGTTGGTGACGGTGACCCACGCCTCCAGGAGGGCGTGCTCGGGCCAGGTGCGGTAGTGCATCGACACTTGCGTCGGGGCGACGCGGTCGGCCATCTCGATCACCTGGTCAACTCCCCCACCTTCGACGGCGCGCGTCGAGGACGCGTCGCGGAACACGAGCCTCGTGCCGAGCGCACCGTCGCCGTGGGTGATCCGCAACGCAGGTTCCCGATCCGGCTCCTCACCGAAGGTCGGATGCGCCAGCGGATACAGCGAAACCGGGAAAGGCAGCTCGGCCGGTGTCACACCCGGCGCGGCGAGTCCGACCTGGTGCAGACGCCCGTCGGGAGCCACCGCGAGCGAAAGCACGAACGTTCCGGCATCGAGATCGAACCGCGGTGCATCAGCCATCCCCGAATGATGCCGCAGCGCGCAGCCCTTCCAAGCCCAGCCGCCTTTCGACTTCGCTTCGCTCCGGTCAAGGGGCGGTGGGGTCAGAGGATCGCGGTTGGACCCAGTAGGACTCGGAGTTCTCCTATCAGGCCGTGGCCCGTGTCCACGCAGAACTCGTCGGGGAGGCGCAGGACCTTGTCCTCGCCTATGTGGAGGAACACCTGGGACTCGCCGCGGAAGCGGGTGAGGATCGTTTTCAACTCGTCGACGGTGCGCGGGTCGAGGCGATGCGGGGACACCTTCACGCGCAGCGGGGGTGCGCCGTCGACCACGCCGTCGAACACCTCTACGTCCATAGCGATGAACTTCGGCTGGTCGTCACGCTTGTCGACACGGCCCTTCACGACGAGCACAGCGTCATCCGCGAGCATATGGCCGACGTCGGTCATCGTCTTCGGGAAGACCATCACCTCGACCGAGGTCTGGAGGTCCTCCAACGTGAAGACGGCCATCAGGTCGCCCTTCTTCGTCCACTTCCGTTGGAGGCCGTTGACCACGCCGCCGATCGTCGTCATCGTCCCGTCGGAGAGGTCCTCGAGTTCGGTGATGGGCCGTTCGGTGCGGCGGCTCAACGCAGCCTCGGCACCCATCAGCGGGTGGTCGCTGACGTAGAGGCCGAGCATCTCCTTCTCGAAGGCGAGCCGCTCCTTCTTGTCGAAGCGCAGATCCGGGATGCGGGCTCGCTCGTCGAAGCTGGTCTCGGTCTCCTCCATCGCCCCGAAGAGCGTCATCACGCCCATGTCGGCTTCCTTGCGGCGGGCGATCGTCGAGTCGACGATCTGTTCGAACACCGCCAGCAGGCCACGCCTCGGGTGACCGACCGAATCGAAACCACCGGCCTTGATCAAGGACTCGAGCGTCTTCTTGTTCAGCACCGACAGGTCGACGCGGTCGCAGAAGTCGTAGAAGTCCGCGTACGGACCGTTCTCGTTGCGTTCCTCCACGATCTTGCGGACGAGGTTCTCACCCACGTTCCGCACCGCGGAGAGCCCGAAGGGGATCACCTCGGTGCCGTCCTCCAGGCGGGCGGCGACGAAGTCCACGTCGGAGCGGTTCACGTCGGGCACCAGCACCTGGATGCCCATCGTGCGGCATTCGTTCAGGTAGACCGCGGCCTTCTCCAGCGACGTCTTCACGCTGGTGAGCAGAGCGGCGAGGTACTCGACCGGATAGTGCGCCTTCAGGTAGGCGGTCTGGAAGGTGACGACGCCGTAACCGAAGCTGTGGCTCTTGTTGAACGCGTAGTTGGCGAACCCTTCGATGTCGTTGAACAGCGGGGCACCCAGGTCACCGAAGCCGGTCGCCTCACAGCCGGCCACGAACTTGTCGCGCTCCTTGGCCATCAGTTCCGGCTTCTTCTTGCCGCAGGCCTTCCGGAGGTTGTCGGCCTCGGCCAGCGAGTAGCCGGCGAAACGCTGACTCACCCGCATCACCGACTCCTGGTAGATCATCAGGCCGTAGGTGTCGCCGAGAAGTTCGGCGGCGTCGGGATGGAAGTACTCGACGGGTTTCCGGCCGTTCTTGCGATCCGCGTAGTCGTTGTGCATGTTCACCGACATCGGACCGGGCCGATAGAGGGCGATCAGCGCCGCGACGTCCTCGAAGCAGTCCGGTGCGAGGGAGCGCATCAGGGAACGCATCGCGCCACCCTCGAGCTGGAACACGCCGATCGAATCACCGCGGCAGAGCATCTCGAGGGTCTTCGGATCGTCGAGAGAGATCGAGTCGATGTCGAGGTCTATGCCCCGGAAGTCCTTGATCAGCGCGATCGCATCGGAGATGACGTCCAGGTTCCGCAGACCCAGGAAGTCCATCTTCAGCAGGCCGAGCTCCTCGACGCCGCCCATCTCGTACTGGGTGACGACCGGGGCCTCCTCGGGGTCCTGGCCGGCGGTCGGTTTGCGCTGGATCGGCAGATACTCGGTGAGGGGGTCCTTGGTGATCACCACCGCCGCGGCGTGGATGCCGTCCTGGCGTCGCAGGCCCTCGAGGCCGCGTGCGACGTCGATCACCTTGTGGAGGTCCGGGTCCTCGGCGTACATGGTCCGCAGGTCGCCGGCCATCTTGTAGCCGTCCGCGAACTTCGGGTGCTCCTCGAGGCAGGCGTACAGCGGCGTGTCGCGGCCCATCACCAGCGGTGGCATCGCCTTGGCGATCTTGTCGCCCACCGCGTACGGGTAGCCGAGCACTCTCGCCGCGTCGCGCACCGCGGCCCGGGCCTTGATCGTGGAGAACGTGACGATCTGGGCGACGTGGTCACGCCCGTACCGTTCCGCCGCGTAGCGGATCATCTCGTCCCGGTAACGGGAGTCGAAGTCCATGTCGATGTCGGGCATCGAGATGCGCGACGGGTTCAGGAACCGTTCGAACAGCAGGTCGTAACGGATCGGGTCCAGGTCGGTGATCCAGAGCGTGTAGGCGACCGCGCAGCCGGCGGCCGATCCACGGCCGGGTCCGACACGGATGCCGGACTCGCGGGCGTGGCGGATCAGATCCCAGGTGATCAGGAAGTACGACGAGAACCCCATGTCGCCGATGACCTGGAGCTCGTACGCGAGGCGCTCCACCACGGCATCCGGCAGCGGGTCGCCCCAGCGCTTCTTCGCACCCTCGAAGGTCAGGTGACGCAGGTACTCGGCGTCGTCGGTGAATCCCTCCGGCAGCGGGAAGTTCGGCAGCAACGGCTTGCCGAAGGTGATCTCCACGTCGCATCGCTCGGCGATCCACAGCGAGTTGTCACAGGCGACCTCGACCTCGGCGAAGAGCTGGCGCATCTCTGCAGCGGACTTCAGGTAGTGGTCGTCGCCGTGGAACTTGAAACGGTCCCCGTCGCTCATCAGCGAACCGGTCTGGACGCACAGGAGGGCGTCGTGGGCCTCCGCGTCGGAGCGGTGCGTGTAGTGGCTGTCGTTGGTGGCGAGCAGCGGTGCACCGATGCGGCGGGCGATCTCCAGCAGCTTCGGGTTCGTCTGGTGCTGTTCGGGGATGCCGTGGTCCTGGATCTCGACGAACAGGTTGTCCTTGCCGAAGATGTCCTGGAGGCGGGCCGCGTCGCGGATCGCGGCGGCCTCGTCGTCGTTCATCAGGTTCTGGAGGACGTGGCCGCCGAGGCACCCGGTGGTGGCGATCACGCCCTCGCTGTGCTCGGCGAGCAGCTCCCAGTCCAGGCGGGGCTTGTAGTAGTAGCCCTCCAGGTAGGCCCGGCTGGAGAGCTGGA
>JAGQSN010000386.1:0-8286 GCA_020439555.1 Acidimicrobiales bacterium
CACGTGGAGGCCCTCGTCGAGGCAGCGGAGGATCTGCTCCTCATGGAGCGCCGGCGGAGTGCAGATGTCGACCACGTGGAGGCCGAGGGCATGTCGGGCAGCGAGCAGTTCGTCGAGCGACGCAAAGGCCGCCAATCCCCAGTCCTGGCCGGCACGCTCCCGACGAGCAGGATCAGTGTCGACCACTGCGACGGCCTCCGCGCCGGCCACTTCCAGCCAGCAGAGGAGGTGAAGCTGGCCGATGCCCATACCGACCACCCCTACGTGGAGATCTCCGCTCATCGGCCGGCCCCGCTCCCCCAGGACCCCGCGTTCTCCTGAGCGCGGAGCGCTAGGTCGCACACCGTCAGGACGTGGTCCTGGGTCATGAGGCGCTCGCCGTCGTCGGCCAGGTCCTCGAGAAGGTCATGCGCCCAGCGCAGCTCATCACCGGACACGTCGACCCGTCTCGTGCCGGCTTCATCGACGACGATCAGGTGCTCGCCGAGACCCTCACCGCCCGGATCGATGTTGGCTCGCACCTCCAGCGTGCCCGTCGTACCGATGACCACCAGTCGGACGTCGCCCCATGTGGGCAACCCTGCCGGCGACAGAAGATCGACCCGGTGCTCGCCCACCGCTGTCGGGCCGAGGAGAGTCATCGAGCCGACGTCCTGCATCTCGGGGTGGTCGGGGCAGGAGACGTTGCCGACCTGTGAACGCGCCACTTCGATGCCGGCGCCCGGTTCGTCGGTGCCGCAGAGCGCGACGAACTGGTCGACCTGATGGGAAGCGAGGTCGACGAGGATCCCGCCGCTGCGACTCGGATCCCAGAACCACTCCGGTCGGTGCTCGGCGGCGAGGGTGTGAGGCCCGCTCCCCGAAACGGCCACCACCCTGCCGACATCACCTGCCCGTGCCATAGCCACGGCGCGGCCGATGGCCCGGTTCTCGAACCGTTCGGTGAACAGGACGGTGAACGGCCGACCGGAGCGACCGGCTACCAGCTCACCGATCCGATCGAGGGAGCGCCGATCGATCACCCCCGGCTTGGCGCTGAGCACCGCTTTGCCTGCCTCGAGTGCGGCAATGGCGACGCCAGCCCGCTCGTCGGGTATCCCGACGGTGACGATCAGGTCGACGTCGTCAGCCGCAAGTACCTCGTCGAACGAACGGGGCTCCGAATCGGTCTGCCATTGGGCGTAACCGGCGATCAGCTCACCCGACTCGACGTGCGCGACAGCGGACGCGCCCGCGTCCACCAGTCCGCCGACGATCGAGAACAGGTGGAGGTGATCCGCTCCGACCACCGCGAACCCGATGGTCGGGCTAGCGCTCACCGGTGCGGCCGCCTCCGACGTACACCCACCTTCCGCGTCCAGCGTCGCTTGTCGATGCTCCACTTGGCGGTGTCGGATTCGAGGGAGTAGCGGGTGGCCAGGTGGTCGACGGTGCCCCACCGCGACTGATGCCGCGGGAAACCCCCCAGCGGCTGCTCCACACCCGATACGAGGAACGCGCCGGTGCTGGAGAACTCGATCGGTCCTGACGAGGGCGACGCCCAGGCCACGGAGAACCCGGAATCGTCGCGCACGACGGTGGGAACGTTCGCGGTGACCGAGCGGACGAAGTCCTCCAGGGTGCCGTCGACCTCGATGGTGCCGACCTCGGCGATCCACAAGTTGTCGGCACCTCCGCCGGCGACGAGATCGAAGGGCTTGGACATACCCCTGGTCGCGTTCACGGTCGGGTCGTAGACCCGCCACGTCGGTGTCCGCCACGACCAGAGGCCGATGTAGGCACCCTTGCGTTCGGCGATCGTCCAGTTCCCTTCCTGCACGACTCGGTCGAAGTGATCCTGTGGCACGTAGGCGTGCGTGTAGGGACGGTACGCGAACACAGCCCACACCAGCGGGTCCAAGCTCTGGTCCCATTTCGGCAGGTAGATGTGAACCGAAGTCCGCTCGAACTGGGCCGAGCGGGGCATCGACGCCTCGCCTGTCCAGTAACCGGGCCGTCCGTCGCTGCGCCAGTCGGTGCTCCGGTCGACGTCGGTCACCGGATGGTTGGTGAACACCATCGCGTTCTCGTCGATCGCCGCCACCCAGGCGTGGGCCTGGTCACGCATCTCGCCGGGACGGTGGTCGAGGACCGTCGCCATCGACACCCGATCGTTGCGGTAGGCGTAGGTGTTGGCCTCGCTCAGGAAGCCGAAGTTGATGGCCGCCGAGCGAGGCTGGAGCCAGTCGCGGATCCGCACCGGGTCGTACCCGTTGAGCGCCGCCATGAGCTTCACCTGAGCGAACAGCTCGGTGTCCCAGAGGCGGAACTCGTTCGCGGCGTCCACGCCGACCTTCGCCAGGGGCCACATGCCTATCGCCCCCAGGCTCCACCAGAACGCCAGGTTCGCCCGATCGTCGAAGTCCTTGCCGTACGGGGCGACGACGTCCTCGCTGATCGGCTGACCGCCGTCGAAATAGACGCCGTGACGTTCGCGGACGACGCTCTCGCCGGTCGCCTTGGCGATCTCGACCAGCGCCTGCGGCGGACGGTAATGCCGAGCGACGGCCAGGTATGTGGCCCCGCCGTCGCTCGTGTTCTGATACTCGGCCTCGGTGTCGTCGAAGAGGAACTTCGCGGTTCCGAACGTCGCCTCGTCGAGCGAGGACATCTTGTCCTTCTTGTAGGTCCGTCCCCTCGGGGCCGTGTAACAGCCGGCATGGTTGTGGGCCGCCATGTCGAGGAAGCACAGGTCGAGTGCGACGGCCGCTGCCGCCACGACCTCTCGGTCCCTCGACAGCTCGACGAGCATCAACAGGGGGGTGATGTTCTTGAGCATGTAGACGTTCGAGTGCCACTCGAAGAACCCCAGCTCGATCCGTTCGGAGATCCACTCGAGGATCCCTTCCCTGGCCCGCGCCGCGT
Organism: Acidimicrobiales bacterium; assembly: GCA_020439555.1. GTDB lineage: Bacteria > Actinomycetota > Acidimicrobiia > Acidimicrobiales > Iamiaceae > Aquihabitans. The sequence continues at coordinate 2,905 of JAGQSN010000386.1, forward strand.
GCTGCGCACCGGTCATCCCGGTGACGGTGAAGGTCCGCCGAGAGAACCTCTCCCCAGCGAGGAACTCGAGCGCGAGGTTGATGATGATGTGGTTCTCCGACCAGAACCAGAGGTTGTCGATCCGGTCGTCGGGAAGCGGGTCGTCGTACCGGTAGCGGTTGGCTATGAGGCGATCCTCGATCGCGGTCAGTACGGCGGGATCGAGACGTGTCATGGCGGTGCGACCCCGCCCGTAGTGGAGCAACCAGAACAGGTACATGAGGTCGAAGTCCCTCGTGTCCTGCCAACCGTCGATCCGCTTCCACCGGTCGGTCATCCCTTCGACGGTGACCTGCGACGGATCCCACCGGTAGGAGCGATCGCGTCGGGACCGTTCCAGGTGGGCGATCACATTCGTCGGGTTGCCGGGGTGGAACTGGGAGGTGGCGAAGGCGAGGTACCCATCAGCACGGCTCTGGAACACCCGCTCATCCATCAGGCCCGGAGTGCCGGGCTTCGGGAGCGGCTTCGATCCGCCCGGACCGTGATGTCCCCCGGGCCCCCCAGGAACCAAGTCGATCCAACGGCGGGAGCATCCCATGAGCCCGAAGGCGATGACGGCCGTGGATGACCCGAGCAGGAAGCGGCGACGGTCGACCCCACCGATCCACCCGAGTCCCCCGATCGCTGAAGGAGGGGGGTCGGGGATGGACCCGGGACCGGAGACGAGCCTGTGGTCCTCGGTGTTCAGGTCACGGGTGGCGGACATGAAGGGCCCTCGCTTGGCGGTGATGGTGGCGACGCAGCGGGAGACGCCGACGGCACGAGAGGCACCGCGGCGTCATAGAGGAGCGGCGAGGTGTAGCGGACAGCGCGCAAACCGTACCTTCGGTCCGCGGCGAGCGCCGGGCGATCGAGCGGTACCGGACCGAGCGGAGGAACCTCAGGTAGCGAGCGAGTCAGCAGTGACCTCCATGTGGCCCAGGTGCTGGAACAGCTCCTCGAGGACGTGCAGGACCAAGGCTCCGTCACTGTGGTCACCGCCAGGCATGAACGCCCGAAGAGGATGGTCGGGCGTCGTCGGCCCCTCGAGGAAGTCCGCAACGGCCGCCGAGGTTGCCGCCTTCGCATCCGCTATCCGGGCGCGCAGTTCGTCGACCGATGCAGTCGCCGCGAACTCGGCATCCCGGTCGCGTGATCCCTCACGCCCGAGGCCCGGAACGGTGAACCACGATGGTGCCAGTTCGCAGCAGTGGACGATCAGGCCTGCGACCGAGTTCGTGCCCCAGCCCGCTGGCCGCTCGTTGACGGTTCGGTCGTCGAGGCGGTCGAGCACGCGCTCCATGCCCGTGAAGGCGTGGTCGACGTACAGGTCGATCGTCGACGCGTCGAGTTCCATCGGATCTACCTTCCCCTGTTGCCCAGTCCCCGGCACGGTGTCGGCGACGATCCGCCAATGCTGCCATCGATTCGGTCGGGACGATCCGACAGGCCACGGTGACCGCAGTGCCTACGAGACAGCTGCTCCACAGGGCACCCGCGCCGTGTGGCAGTGCCTCGAAACGGTCATAGGTTGGACTCGCACAGGACCGGCCGCACCGACCGGATCCGAGGACGAAACCGGAGGTGCCCGATCATGACTGCCGTGGAAGTGGAGACCGAGGAACGGATGTCCATTCGGGACGTCGATCCCGACGCCTACAAGGCGATGGCGGCGCTGTCGGGCTACGTGAACAAGGGCTCGCTCGGCAAGGCGCTCCACGCGATCGTCGACATCCGTGCGTCCCAGATCAACCACTGCGCCTGGTGTCTCGACATGCACACCGAACAGGCTCGCGAAGCAGGGATCAGCCAGCGCCGGATCGACCTGATCGCTGCCTGGCAGGAGGCCGGGTCCCTGTTCAGTGCCCGTGAGCAGGCTGCTCTGGCGCTCACCGAGGCAGTCACTCTCATCGCCGACCACGGTGTCCCCGACGACGTCTGGGACGCTGTGAAGGCCGAGTTCTCCGACGCCGAGATCGTGCAACTGATCATGGCCATCGGCGCGATCAACGTCTACAACCGGATGAACGTGACGGTGCGGGCCGCGCTCGGTGACGAGCCCTACCGGGTGTAGATCGACGTCGAGACCTGGTCGGTACCGGAATCGATCAGGCCGACTGCTCGATGAACTCGGCGCAACGTTCACCGATCATGATCACCGGCGCGTGGATGTTGTTGCTGGTGATGCACGGCATGACCGAGGCGTCCGCCACCCGCAGCCCGTCGATGCCCTTCACCCGTAGCTGAGCGTCGACGACGGCCATCGGATCGCTGTCAGGACCCATCTTCGCGGTGCCGCACGGGTGGTACTCGGTGTCGGCGTGTTCGCGCAGTGTCCGTTCGATCTGGGCGGGGTCGTCGCGGTCGTAGCGGATCAGCATGTCGCCCCGGTAGCGGTCGAACGCCGGGCTGTTCATGATGTCGAGTGCCACCTGGGTGCCCTTGACCAGGGTCTCCATGTCGTAGGGGTGGCTGAAGTACTTCGGGTCGATCAGCGGGTCGACGTTGGTGTCCGGGCTGGCGAGACGCACCTCTCCGACGCTCTTCGGCCGGGCGAGCAACAGGTGCGCCGAGTATCCGGGCCCGTAGTGGATCTTGCGGCCGTGGTCGTCTCCGATCCCGACGATGAGCTCCATCTCCATGTCGGAGACCTCGACGGACGGGTCGGTCCGGTAGTAGACGCCGGACTCTGCAGCGCAGCTCGTGATCAATCCGGTCCGATGACGCCGCCACGTCCACATCGCCTTGAGCAGGGAGGCGATCCCCTTCGGGGTGATGCTGACCATGCCGTCGGCCACGAGTGCCCTGTAGATGAGCAGGGCCGAGATGTGGTCCTGGAGGTTCTGACCTACACCGGGCACGTCGAGCACGGGCGTGATGCCGAGTGACTGGAGGTGTGCGCCGGGACCGACGCCGGAGGCCATGAGGATCTGCGGGGTGCCGTAGGCGCCGGCGGACATCACGATCTCGCGCCGGGCTCGGACGGTCCTCGTCTCCCCGTCCCGTTGGTAGGTGACCGACACGGCTCGGCGACCGTCGAAGTTCACCTTCGTCGTGTGCGCCTTGGTGCGGACGTCGAGGTTCGGGCGGTCCAGGTTCGGGTGGATGAACGCCGCGGCGACGCTGTGGCGTTCGCCGTCCTTCTGGGTGACCTGGACGTGGTAGCAGCCGTGGTGCTGCTCGCCGTTGTAATCGGGGTTGAACGGGATCCCCTGGGACTGGCACGCCTCGAGGAAAACGTCGTTGAGCGGACTCGGGCTGCGCAGGTTCGTGACGTGCAACGGGCCGTCGACTCCGTGGTACGGCGAATCACGGTGGATCGCGTTGCACTCGGACCGCTTGAAGAACGGGAGCACGTCGTCGTAGCCCCAACCGGGGTTGCCGAGTTCGGCCCAGGTGTCGAAGTCGGATCTGTGCCCGCGGGCGTAGATCATCGCGTTGATCGTGCTGGAGCCACCGAGCGCCTTACCTCTGGGCTGGAAGCCGCGACGACCGTTGAAACCCGACTGTGGGACCGTGCTGTAGTTCCAGCTGTTGATGCCCCTGGGCATCCCCACCGTGAACCCGAGTGGCGCCTTGATGAGCACGTTGCGGCCTTCGCCGCCGGCTTCGAGGAGGCAGACGCGGACCTTCGGGTCCTCGCTCAGTCGGCTCGCCACCACGCAGCCCGCGGATCCGCCGCCGACGACCACGTAGTCGAACTCGTCAGGTCGTTCGTCCATGTTCGAAACCTACCGCGATGCAGAATCGGGGCGAAGAGCCGCGGATCCGGGCTTCGAGCCCTCGAAGGCTGGTCTTCAGTACAGGACGTCGGCTTCGAGGGTGCCATCGGGACGACGGACGACGACTAGCCGGGACATGCACGGCATGCAGTACACCCGGTCCCCGGGACGAAGCTCGCGCCGGGACCTGATGACGACCTTGCAGACCGGGCAGATGACCTCGTTGGGTGCGAGCGTGTCCCCGGCTCCCTGCCAGTGCCGGTAGAACTTCCGCCACTTCTTGGGCACCTCAAGGAAGCCCGTCTCCTCCAACTCGTAGGTGCGACGCGGGGTCGTGTCGGTGGCGAGGTCCGCGCTGGGCGCCGTGATCGTGTCGAGGTCCTCGGTCACCCGTCGATCCCCAGACGCTCGACGGCCTCGAGGTAGGAACGACCGAGTTGCGGATACTGGTCCGGCTTCAGTCCGAGGTCCCGGTAACTGGCCTCGAAGGAACCGAGGATCAACGGGTCCAGTTCGGCCCTGACCTCGGCCAGCTCACGACGCCGCTGAGGGTCTCGGACCAGTCGCCGGCCCAGGTCGTTCTCCCCGAAGCCGAGGTGGCGGCGTTCGTCCGCGACGACACCGGTGAGGATCTGCGCTGTGATCGGATCCGCCACGGACTGGTGGAACCGGAACACCGTGTCCTCCATCGTCTCCAGGAGGACGTTCTGGGCGAACACCGCGAGCTCCCACTGACCTGCGTCGACGAAGGACAGGAGACGTTTGCGGAAGTCGCGCAGTTCCGGGTTCGAACGGCGGGCGATCTCGGCGTCCACGTCGTCGACTCCGAGAGCGGTGAGACGGCGCCTGAACACCTCGACGTGGCGGGCCTCGTCCGCCACCTGGGTCGCCATGAAGATCTGCGAGGGGTTGTTCGAGGCCAAGCGGACGAGGCCGCTGGAGGCTTCGAGCGCGGCCGTCTCCCCCACGCAGTAGTTGCACAGGATCGTGACGAGCCGGTCCTTCTCGCCGTCGTCGAGTTCGGCCTCTGCGACGTCCTCGTCGTACCCGTAGGGGCGGTCCCCGAGGTAGCCCTCGATCGCCTCGAACCAGAAGGCGAAGGACTGCACCTCCCGGATGAACTCGTCCTCATCCAGGAGGTGCGGCTCCCATGTGTCTGTGGAGTCGTCCACGGTCAGGCGGGCACTTTCGGCGACTGGTAGTCAATCCCGATCCGACCGAGACGCGTCTTGAACTCGCCAAGGACCGTGTCCGCGAGGACGCCCTCCATCTCCTCGGGCGTCGCCGTGGTCAGGTCGGCGCCGTGCCAGCTCACCCCTTCGACGGGGTTCTCGCCGCGGGCCATCACGAGCTCCTTGGCCTCCTCCATGCGGCGGCCGGCGTCACCGAACATGTCCGAGAAGGTGGCGAGCATGTGGTAGCTCATCTCGGCCTGCATGGCCTCGACCTCTGCCTTCTTCTCGGGGAAGTCACGGATGAGGGATCCGATGCGGTTCTCCCCGAAGCCGACGTGACGGCGCTCGTCCGCGATCGTCCCGGCGAGGGTCTGCGCGAACTTCGGGTTGCCGACGGCGGTCGCCTGGAGCATCTCGAACACCGAGAACGCCATGCCTTCGAGGACGATGTTCTGACCGACGAC